>JAISTB010000001.1 GCA_031272775.1 Fusobacteriaceae bacterium
TGATGTGTTGATGGCTTTTTATGAGCCGGGAAAACAAAAATCCCTCTCTGCGCGCAGAAAGGGAGTCCAACTCAAATTACGGCTTATTTCCCCATCTGCAAGGATTTAGCACCACGCTCTTCTTTCAGTGCAGGTTGCTGAGACGTCACCGGGCCTTTCCCTCGATCTCTCTTGATGGTTTATTCTGTTTGTCTTTCAATTTCCGAGGTTATTATAGCATTTTTTGTGGTTTATGGCAAGGATTTTTTGATTTTTTCTGTTCGATCGGAATAGCGGAAGTTTTTAAGGGCTTTCCGGAGCAATCTGTGAAATTTTTCTGTGGAATTGACAAAAATCCCTTGGCGTGATAAGATTAGAGTGTACCGGATCGGCTTGCAAAATGGGTAAGGCAGGCTTTTTTTTGGAAAATCATAATTTGGTCATATGCCAAACTTGCCATGCTTGCATGTAAAAACAGCGGATTCACGGTTTTGGAGCATTTTGCTGATGCCAGCAAAACGATTGTGATGCCGAAAATCGAGGAGGAATAGCCATGCAGGATTTATTTATCACGAAGATTCACGTCGACAAGGTTCGCAATATCAAGAACCTTGGCATAGAATTGTCCGAGACAGAGCGCAAGCACTTGATACTGACTGGCAAAAACGGCAGCGGCAAGACAAGCCTGCTTGAGGCCATAAGGGATCGGCTCAAAAAGGCAATAAATTACGGGAGGAATGGAGAAAAACTCCAGCTGTCACAATATAGCGACAGCGCAAAAATTGGCGTTGGCTTTGAGCCTGACGTGTCGGTTTCCGATTGGGCAAAAGTTATCGCTGTTTATATTCCCGCTCGCACTTTCAGAGTACCCGAGATCACCCCTCCAAAAACTTTGGAAGTCTATGATGTTACCGCAAAACCGCCTTTAGACAAGCCCATGGTTGCAGAAATCTATAAATACTTGAACAATCTGAAACTGCAAGCGGCATACCCGCGTTCACAACAGGAAAAAGAGATTATTGAGAAATGGTTCAGCAATTTTGTGGAGATTCTTCGTGAGATCTACGCTTGCAACGAGTTAGAACTACTCTACGATGCCGGAAAAAAAGACTTCATCATAAGTATGCCGGGACTTGATCCCTTTGCCCTGAATCAGATGTCTGACGGCTATGCGGCATACCTCAATATTTTTATGGAGTTGCTCCTCAGAATTGACGACGGCAGCGGCGTGGTCGACTTTTCCGCTCCCGCAATCGTCCTTATCGACGAAATTGAGACGCACCTGCATGTTGAATTGCAGAAACGGGCTTTACCGTTCCTGACCAAAATGTTCCCCAACGTGCAATTTATCGTCGCGACCCATTCGCCCTTCGTAATTACATCAATCGATAACGCGGTGGTGTTCGATCTGGAGAAAGCCGCTGCATTACAATCCTTGGGGCAGGACACCAACGGGGCACGACTTGACAGCAGCGACAGTCCCTTGACAAGCTACTCATACGAAGACATCGTAGAGGGATTTTACGATATCAGCGGATATTCCACGACTTTCGAGCGTGAGTTTGCCCGATACAAGGAACTCTGCCATAAGGGCCGGTTGACTCCGGATGAGAAAACTGAGCGCGCCAAGCTTAAAGTAAAGCTGAGCCTGATTCCGGCGTCCGCCAAGACTTTAGCGTATCAAATCGCTCAATTTGAGAAAGAAGGCGATGTCAATGGTCAAGATTGAGAAATCTCTCAGATATGCGGGCAAGGTATTTGCCTCATCCAACGAATGGAAGCGCGGCACCGATGTTTTTCAGCAACTCATAAACGATTCTCACAACAAGTGCTATATCTGCGAGGACAGTGAATCGGAACTGAATGTCGACCATATCAAACCCCAGTCAAAGTATTCCGAACCGGAGTATGCGTTTGGCTGGGACAATCTCTTGCCTGCCTGTAAAAATCATTGTAACGCGTTAAAAGGGAACGCCTATGAAAACATCATAAATCCGACGGTAATAGATCCGGAACAAAAAATCCGGCTGTCCCTTGACGACAGATGGATTGCGGTCGAACCCTTAGATGGGGAGCTTGATACACAAGAGACAGTAGCCTTGTTGAATCGCATATATAACGCAACAGGAGCAAGCGTCAACTGGCGCGTGAAATGCGCCAAATTGCGCGGGAAAGTGCAAAAAAAAGTCAACGTTTTCCTTAGCTATACGGAAAACGCCGGAAATTCTACATATGATGCGTTGATCATGCAAGAGATAGACCGTTCGTCGCCTTTCGCCGCATTTAAGCGCGAAATCGTTAGAAACGATCCTGAGTTACTTGCGCGATTTTCTGCTGTATTGTTATAAAAAGAAAGGTACTACAAGGAACTTTTGCTTTCGGAAGCGGTAAACTGGGTCTGATATCTGCCCATGGAGAGTGAGAAGGAATGAAAAAAGTCGAAAAAACTTGTTATGAAGACGGCGAGATTTTCATGATCAGTTCCTATGTAGAAGGAAGAACCGGCCGTAAAGGCGCCGCCCAAAACAAAGCAGGTAAAAACCTTGAAGAATTCAGCACCTGACGATCCGTCCCGCTATGTGGAACTTATCGTTGACGTCGGCGCCGAAGACGACGAATGTCACTGCATCGGAGGCTCGCTCTGCAACTCGCCGATCAGCAAGATGCTAGAGAAAACGGATAAGAAGAAATGAAGCGGATTCTATTGTTTTTTCATGCAAAAAGTGCTATAATCGGGAAAAGATGTTCTACAGGAGGTTCGAGTGATGAATGAGCAAGCAATAAAAATGAATGAGGATACACTGCTCTTTGCGACGTTTTGCATTTCAGGGATAGCGGAATATTTGCATATTGATGATTCGGATGCATATAAATTGCTGACCGGAAAGGGAAACCTCCTGGACGACTATATTCTTAAGTATTACGACACGCTTCATACGCAAAGCAAGGAATACGTTGTAGAAGAAGTAGTTGACTTGTTGAAAAAGGAAGGATTGATTCAATGATTCTCTACCATGGTTCCTACACCGAAATCATTCATCCCGATTATTGGTATGGCCGGGCAAGGCTTGATTTCGGTCGTGGTTTTTACACAACTCCTCACAAGAAGCAAGCCGTCAAATGGACGGAACGTTTCATTCGCAAATATGGCAAAAGAGTTGTTTCTCAGTATGAGTTTGATGAAGCAAAGGCAAGAGAAAATTTACGTGTTCTTGAATTTCCGAAATACAGCGAAGAATGGCTTGATTTTATTACCTTATGCCGTCTCGGCATCGGAAAGACCCATGAATATGATTTGATCATCGGAAGCGTCGCCAACGACCGCGTGTTTGATGAACTGGAAGCCTATTTTAACGGCTATTCCGATAAAGTGACGGCAATTGAACATCTGCGCTATGAAGAACCAAATCTCCAATACTGTTTCTCAAATCAGAAAGCCATTGATCTTTATCTGCATTTTATAAAAAGCGAGGTGATCCTGTGAGGGCAAATAAATTTCTCCTCCAGCACAAGTATGTACGGGTTATCGAGCAATTTTCTGTGATGGCGGGTCTATCTCTGCGTGAAGCCCTGGAGTTTTTCTATCTGTCGGAAACACATTACGCCATGGCCCATGGACTGTCGGATATGCACTGCAGAAGCGACGGCTATCTTGCGGAAGAATTGCTGTTGGAAATGCGGGAAAAGGGATTTGCGCACGGAGACGCAGAGAACCAGCCATAATTATTCACCTGATATATGAAAACCATTGATATTTTATATTTGACTAAAACACTAAGAAATGGTAGATTATGTCAACATCTATTTCTTACTTTGGGGGTAAGTTTTTAATGAAAAGGGCTTTTTTCAGCCGCGAGGCGTGCTGTTGTTGCATGATGGGCATGTGTATGGACACATGTTTTTTCCGCATACCGCAATGGCGCAAATTGAAAAAGTGTTGAAAGATTGCCCGGACAGGCCCCGTTTGCCGGCAAAAGCGAAAAACCAACGCAAACTGAAAATACTTTGGAGATTTCCCAAGGTATTTTTTTTATAAATCCATAGGAGGTAACAAAATGGCAAAAATCGCAAAGAGTCTCACGGATTTGATCGGAAGGACGCCGCTTCTGGAATTGGGGAATTATTCCCAGGGGAAAGGCCTCACGACGCCCATTGTCGGGAAACTGGAGTATTTCAACCCCGCCGGGAGCGTTAAGGACAGGATCGCCTGGGCCATCATCAAGGAGGCCGAAGAGAAAGGCGAACTTAAAAAGAATTCGGTCATTATCGAGCCCACCAGCGGCAATACCGGTATCGGACTGGCTTCCGTGGCCGCGGCCCGGGGTTACCGGATCATCCTCACCATGCCCGAAACCATGAGTGTCGAACGGCGAAAACTGCTGGCGGCCTACGGGGCGGAGCTCGTCCTCACCGAAGGGGCCAAAGGCATGAAAGGCGCCATCGAAAAGGCGAAAGAACTGGCGGAGCAGACGCCCGATTCCTTTGTTCCGGGACAATTTGTCAATCCCGCCAATCCCCGAATACACAGGGAGACCACGGGACCGGAGATCTGGGAAGACAGCGACGGCAAGGTGGACATCCTTGTTTCCGGGATTGGGACCGGCGGCACCATTACCGGGGCCGGAGAATTTCTCAAATCCAAGAACCCCAAAATCAAGATTGTCGCCGTGGAACCGGCGGATTCCCCTGTCCTGACCCAAGGGAAAGCGGGTCCTCACAAGATCCAGGGAATCGGCGCGGGATTCGTTCCCGACGTGCTCGATACGAAAATTTATGACGAAGTCATTCCGGTCAAAAATGAAGACGCCTTCGCGGCGGGCCGGGAAGTAGCCAAGACCGACGGCTTGCTTGTGGGGATCTCTTCAGGCGCGGCGCTTTGGGCGGCCACGGAATTGTCCAAACGGCCGGAAAACGCGGGTAAAGTCATTGTGGCGATTCTGCCCGATACGGGAGAGCGCTATTTGTCGACGGCGCTGTTTGAGGGATAAGCGTGAAATCATGAGAAGCAAGGAGGGCGTGATGAGCGGGGATATCGGAAGGGAACTGGATCAATTGTGCGGAGAAATCCTCGAAAGTTACGAAACGCGGGCGGCGATCAGTCATCTGTCGCTTGACGCCTTTCCCCGGCGGGATGAAATCATTGATATTTTGCATCGCTTTCGGGATATCCTGTTTCCGGGATATTTCGAACCGGACGGGCGTCCGTTGGAGACGCCCGCCTTTTCCACGCGCAAAAAGATGCTGATTCTCTATGAAAAGTTGCACCGCCAGCTCTATAACGCCCTCAATCTTCTGCTGGACAGAAAAAAGACCGAGGACGAAGAAGCGGAACTCTCGGAGACCACCCGGAAGTATGCGCTGGCCATATTAAAAAAAATCCCGGCGCTCCGGGAACTGCTTCTGGCCGATGTCAAGGCGGCCTATGAGGGGGATCCGGCGGCGTCAAGCCTCGAGGAGGTAATTTTTTCCTATCCCGGGATATTCGCCCTGATGACGCACAGGATCGCTCACGCCATTTTTTTGATGAAAATCCCCTTTATCCCGAGGATCATGAGCGAATACGCCCACAATCTGACGGGCATCGACATTCACCCGGGGGCGGAAATCGGGCCTTCGCTTTTTATCGATCACGGGACGGGGGTCGTGATCGGAGGAACCGCCGTTATCGGAGAACATGTGCGCCTGTATCAGGGCGTGACGCTGGGGGCTCTGGCGATCCGCGACGCGGAATCCTTAAGGGGTACGAAGCGGCATCCGACGCTTCAGGATCATGTGGTTGTGTACGCTGGCGCCACCATATTGGGGGGAGATACGGTCATCGAGGAAGGGGTCGTGATCGGGTCCAACGCCTTTATCACGGAGTCTGTCCGGAAAAAGGCGAAGGCGCCTGACGCCGTAGTCAAGCCCGATGAGAATTATGTGTTTAATGATTGGGTGATATGAAGAAGAAAAAAGCGCCTTTTTGACGCCATTGGCATAAATCTCAGCAATAAAAATGAACTGTACCGAAAAAACCAAGCCATTTTTCGATAATTTCCCCGCTTCTTGCGGTCAATATTTCCAAAATAGAGGAAAGTTCTTTTTCGCTGATGCGTGAATTGTTGTTACAAAGAAGCGCGCTGCCTTTTTCCGTAATCCATACCTTGGTCGCGTTTGCGCTGGGCGTTCCTTTCGACACGTGGACATGAACGGGTTCAAGGGGCAGGCTTTCGTTTGCCCAGAAAAAAACAAGATACGGGCCGATTCTAAAGATTTGCGGCATTTTCAAACCCGCCTTCCCGCGCAAGCCGGATAATGACATGAGCGACTGTTTTCAAATAGTCCAGTAAAGCCATCAGATCATTTTGAGAATAACCGCTCACTTCTGTCCACTTATAACTCGGGATCAGGCACATTGCGGATTGGAAACCGCCCGGAATCGGTTTTTCAAAATATACTTTGACTTCTTCCTTTCCGGAGTTCATAATGACATCGGAATGTACAACTTCTGTGCCATCACTCATGCTCATGAATGGATACATCATGACTGACCTCGCAAATATAGAATTCTTATGACAGGCGCTCTATAATTTAACATGCGGATAATCCTGCTTAACTTAAGTATACCATTTCCTCTTGACGCTGTCAACAGGCTTTGCGATATATGAGGCGCCAAATTACAAGATCAGCATATCCTGATCATCAAATTTGTTAAAAGGATTGTGCGCGACTTCCCAGTAATAGCCGTCAGGATCCTGAAAATAGCCGCTGTAACCGCCCCAGAAAACTTTTTGGGGTTCTTTGGCGATGACGGCGCCCGCTTTTCGGGCGAGCTCGATGACTTCGTTTACTTCGGCCTCGCTATGGGTGTTGTAGGCAAGGGTGATCCCGGGAAAGCCTTCCGATATCTTCGGCGGGCTGTCGGCGTTAATGTCTTCGGCGAGTCCCTGAATCGGGTATAATTCCAGTTTTGTGCCAGTACTGTTGAAGAAGATTACTTGCGGGCTGTCTGAGGTTTCATTGGATTGAAAGCCAAGGTCGCGGTAGAATTTTACCGATTTTTTCATGTCCCGGACGCCCAGGCAGATAATGTTGATTCTATTCATTTTGTGGTCCCTCCCGCTTCGTTTTTACTATTCTCCGAGTAAATCTTCGGCGTAACTGTCATAGAATTTGTGCGTTTCCATGGTTCGCCTAAGAAATTCAGGATCGGATGAGGCTTCCTTCATGGCCTTTATGTAGGCCTGCTTTTTTAATTCCTTCAAATAAATACAAATTGCGGTATTGATTCCACTTGTGATCGAAGGAATTACTTTTTGCTCCACATAGATTGTCAATTGATTTTTCAAGTCACAAGGGATATTTACGGTGATTCTCTTTAATGCAACATTCATAGCTTAGCCTCCTGAGTCATTATATAATTTATCGCGAAAAATATCAACACGTTTTTGCATTTCCCTAAAAACCCCTTGACATCCCCCCACAACCTGCTATACTATCACATAGATAATTATCTATGTGAGGTTAGCCATGATACAAAAATTCACGGAATACGCCAAAATCTTCAAAGCCCTGTCGGACGAAAAACGGCTGCGGATACTACATTACATTTCTGCGGGGGAATTGTGCGCCTGCGAATTGCTGGAAAAATTCCACATCACGCAACCCACGCTGTCCCATCATATGAAAATCCTCAGTAATTGCAGGCTGGTAAGGGGCCGCCCCGCCGGCAAATGGACTTATTATTCTCTCGGCGCGGATATCGACAAAGATGTCCTGCATATTCTGACTTGCATGAACGAAACGGAGGGAGGGGAAGACGAATTTACCTTGAAAACCAACGAAGAATTGAAGCAAGCGGTTAAAGAAAAATACGCGAAGCTGGCTTTGGGCAAAGCGGAAGATTGCGATTCTTGCTGCACAAGCGCCGCTTCCTGCGGAACCGATATCATGATGAATGAGGATTACAGCGAACTGGAAGGTTACGCCGAAGACGCCGATCTTGGCCTGGGCTGCGGATTGCCTACGAAATTCGCGGGGATCAAAGCCGGGGATACCGTCGTTGATCTCGGCAGCGGCGCGGGAAACGACAGCTTTATCGCGCGGGCGGAAACCGGGGAAAGCGGGCGCGTCATTGGGATTGACTTTACGCCGGAAATGGTCGCGAAGGCGAGAGACAACGCGAAAAAGCTCAACTATACCAATGTGGCGTTTATTCAGGGGGATATTGAAAATATCCCGCTGCCGGATAATACCGCCGATGTCATCGTCAGCAACTGCGTCCTCAATCTCGTGCCGGACAAGAAGGCCGTGTTCGCCGGGATTTACAGGGTCTTGAAACCTGCCGGACACTTCAGCATTTCCGATATCGTGACGGTAGGGAAAATGCCTGAGCAACTCAAATCCACGGCGGAACTCTACGCGGGCTGCGTCTCGGGCGCCATGGAGAGAGAAGAATATATGCAAATCATAAAGCAGGCGGGATTTCGCAATATTGCAATCCAGAAAGAACGGGCAATTGAGATTCCGGAGGCGGTTTTGCGGGAAAATCTGAGCGAAGCGGAACTGAAGCGTTATCATAAAAATCCGGATATTATTCGAAGCGTTACGGTGTACGCGAAAAAATAGGGTGACGCCGAATTACCGCAGTTCCCGCAGCATTTCCATGGTCTTTTCGATCCAGTGGAGCGCGCCTTCCAAGCGATAGCCGGTGAAATCCGCCCGCTTCAAAATTTCCGCGATATCATCGAGACTGACGTCAAGGTTTACAAGATCACCGAGTCCGCCGCGCTCTTCCGCAATCTCCCGCGCATAATCCCAATAAGTGCCGGCGTATCCGAACGTACTCGCGTAAGTGACAGGATCCGCGACGGCCTTTTTGACGGTCTCTTCCGTATCCTCGTAAAAGAGGCTTCTGCCGTTGTCATAGAGCGGGTAGAAGGATTCCTCCTGTTTTCCCACTTTAATGGCGATATTTGACAGGTGGCGGTCGTCTTGGCGGGTGATGAAATCCAGAAGAATCATGCGGCTGAAATCATCTTTATATCGGGGCCGCACCATAAGAAGGTTTCGGTACTCATTGTCGCCGCGAGGACCTTCAAACAGTCTGCGGAAGTGGACAATATATTCTTTGGAGAAATCGAATAAGAAGGCGGAGAATATTTCATCCCTGCCGGTTCGATATGCGGGACAGCAGGGTACGCCCAATTCTCGGCCGAGCAGATATACGGCGACTTCTGACTCCGCGTCTGTCGTCAGGGGGCTGATCCGGCGTTTGTAGATGCCGTATTGCCCTTGATATACGCCATAGCGCTTGATATTGTATCCTTCGGGCGTGTCGACGCTTGCGCCCTGTCGGTCAATCTTCTGCAGGAATACCGACTGAAACACAGCCGTCATTGCGGAATCCAGTTGCTCGTCTTCGGCGTTTGCCAGCCAGAGCAAATCCTTCGCATGGATGCCGCGAGTGATTTCCGCGATACGGAGCACGTCGTACTGCGACAGGCCGCAGCGGAATAATATTCGTTCGATATCACGCCGGTCCCGGCTTACGACGCGCTCGGACAAAAAATCAATAAATTGCTCGGGAGACCAGTACTTGGCGCCGCCCGTATAAAAGGAGACCACTTTGTTGTACTCAGGCGCGGTAAATGTGACGCTTCCGGAAGCGTCTACGGTTCCTACGGCCGCGTCATCCCACTTGAGCCAACGGGTCGCGCGCTTCTGATTCTTCATAATAACCACCTGCGGAACTTGCATTTTCCCCAGTATAACATTTAGGCGGGCCGAAGTCAAGCGCTATTCTACGGATAAGCCGACTCCGCTTTTAACTTACGCGTTGTCACAGCAAGCGGTGACGCCGAGGTCTTCCCCTAAATCCGCTCGATTTTGTAGGGCGTCTCTTGATAGACGAAATAATTGAGCCAGTTGGAAAAAAGCAAATGGGCGTGACTCCGCCAGCGGACGGGAATCTCTCTCCTGGGGTCGTCGTCCTTGAAATAATTGAGAGGAATCGCGATGGGCAGCCCCTTTTCCACGTCCCGCAGATATTCGCGATTGAGCGTATCTCTGTCATATTCCAGGTGTCCGGTCACAAAGATTCGGCTCTGGTCTTTGGAGATCACGATGTTGACGTCGCCGTCGGCCGTTTTGGAAAGGATCGTCAGGCGCTTTTCATTTTCCACGGCGGCAGTATCGACGGTGGTATGCCGGGAGTGGGGCGTGAGGAAGATTTCGTCAAAACCTCGTAGCAGCTTGTTTCTGGATTTTCGCGCGATCGTACAGGGGAAGACGCCAAACTTCTTTTCGGGGAGCGGGCGCTTTCCGATTCCGTAGTGATGGTAAAGGGCCGCCTGCGCGCCCCAACAGACATGGAGCGTATTGGTTACGTTTGCACTGGAATAGTCGAAGATTCTTGTGAGCTCGTCCCAGTATTCCACCTCCTCAAAGGGGAGATGCTCCACGGGCGCGCCGGTAATGATAAAACCGTCGAATTTTCTGTCCTCGATATCGGAAAATTCCTTGTAAAAGGTCGTCAAATGGTCTTCGCTGGTATTTTTCGCCTTGTGGCCCGAGACTCTCAGGAGCGTCACGTTCACCTGCAGCGGGGTATTTCCCAAGAGACGCAACAACTGGGTTTCCGTCTCGATTTTTGTGGGCATGAGGTTCAGAATCAGGATTTCCAGCGGGCGGATATCCTGCCGGACCGAGCGCTTGTAACTCATGACGAAGATGTTTTCGCTCTTCAAAATTTTATTTGCCGGTAAATTTTCTGGGATAATAATGGGCATTGTTCCTCCTCGAGGTTGATGATAAAAAAAACCGGTCACAGACCGGATCAAAATTGCTGTTTCCGGCGCTGCCCTTTTTGGCTGGATTCACAAAAAGGGTTTGCGCCACATTGTCGGATTTTCAAACATCCTCTACAATACGCGTCACACCCGCATGCACATGCACATCATGACTGCCGATTTAATGGTGATTTCAAAACAACTCATTTTAAAGCTCCAATTTTTCAGGTATTTTTGACTATTCTAACACGGGACACGTAAATTGTAAAATATATAGTATAAATGATTGACATTGATTTTATATATTTGACAAAAATGAAACATTTGTGATAGAGTATGTTCAACACAATTTCTTATCCGGAGAGTAAACTTTATGTCAACGACAAGATTCAATTTGGCCGCCTTGGGCTGCATGTGTATGATGGACATGTGTATGGAAATGCACATGATTTTTGCATACGAACGCCCGGCGCAAATTGAAAAAGTACGATCCGCTTGTCTTGACAGGGGCCTGAGATCTTAGAAGGCTGCAATAACCAGGTTGTCAAACAAATCACATAAAACGGAAAAAATACTTTGGAGATTTCCCGAAGTATTTTTTTTATGAAAACCAAGGAGGAAAACATGTCTACAGCTTACAAATTCGAAACACTGCAACTCCACGCGGGGCAGGTCCCCGATCCCGCGACGACCGCAAGGGCCGTCCCCATTTACCAGACTTCGTCCTACGTATTCCACAACACGACCCACGCGGCCAATCTGTTCGGGCTCAAGGAATTGGGTTACATTTACACGCGGATCGGCAATCCCACCAATGACGTTTTGGAACAGAGAATCACGGCCCTTGAAGGGGGCGTCGGCGCCTTGTCCCTGTCATCGGGCGCGGCCGCCGTCACTTACGCGATCCTGACCGTGGCTCGCTCGGGCGACGAGATTCTGTCCTCGAAAAATATCTACGGGGGAACGTACAATCTTTTCGCCAATACCATTGAGGATTTCGGAATCACGGCCAAATTTTTCGACCCCGGAAAGCTCGATGAGGTGCAAGGCCTGATCACCGACAAGACCAAGGCGATCTTTATCGAAAGTATCGGCAATCCCAACGCCGACATCCTCGATTTCGAGAAATTGGTGGAAATTGCCCACAAAAACGGAATTCCCGTTATTATCGACGGCACATTTTCCCCGTACCTCTTCAAACCCTTTGATCACGGGATCGATATCCTCGTACACTCCGCCACGAAATTTATCGGCGGTCACGGAACCACCATCGGGGGCTTGCTGGTAGACAGCGGGAAATTCAACTGGAAGGGAAATCCGAGATTCCCCAATTTTAATACGCCCGATCCCGGCTATCACGGCCTCGTGTACGCGGATCTGGGGGCCCCCGCCTTTATCCTGAAGGCTCGCGTAAAGCTCTTGCGCGATACGGGTTCCATCGCGTCTCCCTTCAACTCCTTCCTGCTGCTGCAAGGTCTGGAAACCCTGTCCCTGCGGATCGAGCGGCATGTGGAAAACGCCCTCAAAGTGGCGCAGTACCTTGAAAAGCATCCGAAAGTCAAAGCGGTCCATTATCCGGGTCTGGATTCCAGCCCCTACAAGGCCCTGCGGGAAAAATATTTCCCCAAGGGCGCTGGCTCCATATTTACCTTTGAGCTCAAAGGCGGACGGGACGCGGGCGTGAAATTCATCGAGGCGCTGAAGCTGTTTTCGCTTTTGGCCAACGTGGGCGACGCCAAGTCTCTCGTGATCCATCCGGCCTCGACGACCCACAGTCAGCTTTCGGAAAAGGATCTTCTCGATCAGGGGATCGAACCCGGCACAATCCGGCTTTCCGTAGGCATCGAACATATCGACGACATCCTGGCCGACCTTGAACAGGCCCTGGCCCAGGTATAAAATCAGGAGGAACAAATGAAAAAAATTCTGTTGTTACTGGCGCTGACGCTATCTCTGGCGGCCTTCGCGGGGAAACTGAAAGTCGGCGCGTCCCCGGTTCCCCACGCGGAACTGCTGAATCTCGTGAAAGACGACCTCAAAGCCCAGGGCGTCGACCTTGAAGTCATTGAGATCAACGACTACGTAACGCCCAATCTGCTTTTGGCCGACGGATCTCTGGACCTCAATTATTTCCAGTCCCAGCCCTATCTCGACAAATTTGCGGAAGAGAGAAAGCTCAATCTCGTGGGCTTCGGAAAGATCCATGTGGAGCCTCTGGGATTCTATTCCAAAAAGTACAAGAAAGTCGAGGACATCCCCGAAGGGGCGACGATTACGATTCCCAATGACCCCACAAACGAAGGACGGGCGCTGATTCTTTTCCACAGCAAAGGCCTGATCAAGCTGAAAGATCCGACGAACCTCTACGCCACGGAATTTGACATCGTGGAAAACCCGAAGAAGTTTGTGTTTAAAACCCTCGAGGCGGCGCAATTGCCGCGGGCCCTCGACGACGCCGACGCGACAATCATCAACGGCAACTACGCGATCCCCGCGGGGCTCAAACCCGACAGAGACGCGCTGTTTCTGGAGGATAAAGATTCGCCCTACGCCAATCTCTTGACTTCACGTCCCGGCGACGAAAACAAAGAAGACGTGCAAAAGCTTGTGAAAGCGCTTCAGAGTGAAAAAGTCCGGAAATATATCCTTGATAATTACAACGGAGGCGTGGTACCGGCCTTTTAGAAAGTCTATCAAAACAGTTTATTCGCAGATATCTCCGTTCGAAATGATCCGCTTTCCCGCGGGCGTCAGGCGTCAAAGCCGGCCCGCAGGCGGGTCACGAAGGCCCCGGCGCTGGGCGCGGCGACATTCTCCGCGAATTTTGCCGAAGTTTTGTAAATGAAATCAACGGGACGGGCAAGCCCCGGGACGGGCAAATATCGGGACGGGCGAGCCCGTCCCCTACAAATTATGTAAAATAGGCGGAATAACCGCCTTTTTGTTTTAATAAAAAATGGAGAAAAAAACTTTGCGTTGACACCGATGAAAAAACAGCTTGTGCTACAATAAGAAAAAGCGGGCCAAACGGAAAAATCGGGATCGACGAAAAAGGGCGGGCAGGCCCCGCCCCATGGGAGGAATATGACGAAAGAAGCCAAAGAACAGGGAACGAACGCGCAAACGCAAAATCGAAACAGAGATCTGGGAATCGCGGGCTGGGTGCAAATGCTTATGCTTTTCATCCTGTTTCATACGCCCATGTGGGGCAAAACCTTCACCCCCTACCCCGACGGGTTATCTTACGACGACAGGGAAAACTGGTCCCTCTTCGAACATTCGCCCACAAAGCCCTACGACGCCTTTATCATCCCGCCGACGATGATCTTTGACGCGGAAAAGCCGCGCTATATCGATATCAAGGACGAGATCTACCTCTCGGGTGTGGCGGAATTCAAGAGCGTCGCCGTGGATACGGTGTTCAAGGACACGCCCTTTAATCTCTATATGCCCAAATACCGTCAACTCAACCCGGGCACGCTGACCGACGAGGCAAAGCTCAGGCAATTCTGGCAGGATATTCAGAATGACGGTCTGCTCCCGATCCGGGATGTGCTGAACGCCTTCGATTATTATCTGAAAAACGTCAACCACGGTCGCCCCTTCGTGATTTTTTCGCACTCCCAGGGCTCCGTGACCAACGCGGCCATTCTGGCCCTCTATCTCCCGCGCTACGTGACGAAGGCGCAGCAGCGTCAGTTGATCGCGTCTTACCTCGTGGGGATCGGCCTGACCGATCTGGTGTTGCAAAGCACCATTTACCAGGCCTCGACGTCTCCAACCGACGTCAATACCATCGTTTCCTGGAATACGGCGACGAAATCCGAAGTCCAAAACAAATACCGGATCACCTGGGGCGATAAAACGACCCGGGCAGTAAATCCTCTTACCTTTACGAGCGACCGGGCCTATGTGGAAGCGGCGCGAAACCCCATGTCCTTTCTCCGCTGGTTTGAATCGGACAAGCTTGTGGGAAAAGCCGGTCTGACCGGCGCCCAAATCGTCAAGAGTCCGCTGTCTTCCGGGGATGTTGTCCTCGTGGATATCGGAGAAGCGGATTTTCTGACGCCGGAGCAGATCGCCTCGGAAGACGACTATGATCTGGGCTATACGCATCATTGGGACATTTCCCTCTTTGCCGAAAGCGTCCGGGAAAACCTCATTTTACGCGCCAAGGCGCTGGAAAAAACAAAGGCTAACCAATAAACGCCGCGCCGGCCTAAAAAGCGTATTTCAGGCGGAAATTGCCCGTGACGCCCTGCCGCTTTCCCGTGTAGAGCAACATGCCGAAATCCACGGACCAGTGCCCGGCGGGAGTCAGCTGCACGCCCGCTTCCTCGATGCCGGTCCCGCCCCGAAGCGACGGCGCGCCGACCGGATAGCCCGCGATATCCGCCCGGACGAGGCCTTCGGTCTCATATTCCCAAGCCAGAGCCGCATAGGGGAGAAGGAGGGCGCTTCTTTTGGAGGAAATCCTGCCGCCGATCCGGATCCGCGCCGAAACGGCGTCTTCAAAGGCGAGGACGGGCCCCGTGGAAAGGGCGGCCGACGCGCCTTTTTCATTTACATGGAAATATTTTGCGAAAAGATCGAGATTCGTTTTCTCCGTGAGTCTCTGTTCCATTCCGATACCGAGATGCCAGCCGTAATAACAGGTCTTCGCGTCATAGGAGGCAGCAAGCCCTTCCGCGAAGATATGGCCGCTGGCGTAGCGGTTTCTGACGGTCCCGGCCCGCAGGGAACCTTCGAGATAGAGCGAACCCGGCGCCTTTACCGGAAAATTCGCCCGGCCCAGGGCCCCGCCGCCCACATAGTCGAGACGACCCTTGGCCGTCACGTAAGGCAGAGATGTGGCCGCCGGATCCAGAACATTCCAGGCGTCATAATGGCCCTTGCCGTATTCGAAGAAGCCGCCCAGCGCGACGTCCGCGGAAGAAAGAGAAAAGCCCTTTGTGACGCCTGCCGTGAGCGTAAAGCTCCCGAGCTCGAAACCGGCGTCGCCGCCGTCGTATTGACTGAGACCGCCGCTTGTAATGGAAAAAGCCTGAAAATCTCTTTTGAACTCCCGGGGGAGAGCCGCGGGAATCAGGTCCCCGCCCTGATTGAGGAGGGCCGTGGCGGCAAGATTGCCTGTGGAAAGAGATTTCGCTTCGGGTTTTGCGCGGACGCCCGCATTTCCCGAATTTTCAGAGGTCGACGCCGGATTTTCCGAAACGGCGGTATTTTCATCGTTATGGCCGGGGACATCGGCCCTTTGCATCCAGAGTTGCTTATTGTCTGAGCGGGCGGCCAGATCCCGCTCAAGGACGCCCCCCGCGGAAGCCTTTGCCCGGATGCCGGACGCATCGAGATCCCCCGCCAGCGTTTCCGCCGAGATCAGTATCAATTTGTCTTCGGGATTTTCGAGGGCCGAAACGCTGCCCAGGGAGACTTCGATCACGCAGGAGGCGTCGATGTCGGCTTTCCCTGTAACGGTCACGAACGTAAAGCCCGGACGGATATTCCCCCCGGAAAAGCTCAAGATCGCGTCCCTGGCGGAAAAATCGCCGTAAATCGCGCGGGTGTCGGTAAAGCCCGCGCCCGCCCCCGGGCCAACGCTGAGATTGCCCCGGATGTCTGTCGCGAAGACGGCGTTGCCGCCTGATACCGCGACGCCTTCTTTCGTCTTGATCTCCGCGCCTGTAAACGTATAATTTCCTCCGGTAACGACCACCTTGCCCGGCTCCGCGCAATCTGAAGCGATCTCCACGAGATCCGCGCCAAGGCCCGTAAAATAGACGCTGTCGCCGTTTTCAAAGAGGACCGGCGTGTCGGACAGAGCCGTTTTCCAGTTGGCCTGGCCCAGGACATCCCAGACGCCGTTTCCGCCTGTCCAGATGAGTTCCCTGATGTCTTCGATCCGCAAAAGCAGCTTTTGGGAAGAAGCGCCGTCTACGACGGCCACAAGCTTTTTCTTATTGGCGGCAAAATCGCCGGGTTGGGCGTTTGTGACGATCTGCCGCGGGTTGTCGCCGGTAATCGCGCCATCGGTCTCAATCAAGGCCACGCCGTCGCCGTAGGTCTCCGTAAAGCCGGAAACTGTCGAGAGTCCGGGCGTAAGATGGGAATTGACTGTCAGCTTTTGTCCGAGATCCAAATTTCCCCGGATCTCGATTTTGTCGTAAGCGTTTTCATGGATATCCGCCAAAAGCCCGGCGGGACCCTTGACCCGCACGTCTCCCTCAAACAAAATCCGGCCCGTTTCTTTGCCCGACGCGATTTCCTCATTGTCCGGACCCAGGAGCGCGCCGTCGGGGGAAAGGATCGCGGCGTCCAACGCGGTCACGGCAGCGCGGATTTTTCCCTGACCCGCGAGGGTGACCGCGGCCCCTGCGTTTCCGATCGCAACGGAACCCGTGGACAAATCGAGGGCTTCGTTCCCCCCGTCCGCGCCGTCATTGACGATACGGAGCGTTCCGCCCGCGATCTCGAAGGCGCCGCCGTCCGACGTATCGATATAATGGGAACCGACCAGTTGCAACGTCCCTTTTCCGCCTTTGACAAAGCTTGCGCCCTTTCCCATATAGATCGAATCCACATGGTCTTTTCCGGGGCCCGTGGAATCCGCGTCGCCGAACCAGAAGCCGCCGTCTCCCAGAAGAGAGATCTTCGCGCCGCTTTCGGCAAAGAGCGCGCCGCCGTCATTTCTGCCGGATACCCAGGAACGGTTGCCGCGGAATATCGTATGACCGCCCTCGTCGGAAACCAGCGTAAAATTCACGTCGTCGGCGTTTCGCAGGTAGATTGCGCCGCCGGTATAGGTATGGGCGTGATTTTGATAAAATTTGGCGTTATTGAGGATAAGGGTCCCCTCATAGGCGTAAATCGCGCCTCCCGCTCCCGCGACATTATTGATAAATCGGGGGTCGGAAAGGATCGTCACGCCGCCCAGCTGGGAAAAAAGCCCACCGCCGAGACCGTTTCGCTCGCCGGCGAGATTATCCACAAAGTCGATGTTTTCGCCGTAAAACATCCCGCCCAGGGTCGCGATGGCCCCGCCGTAATAGCCCTTGGCGCGGGTGATCGTGTAGCGGGCCTCATTTTCCGCCGTGAGCGCCAAAAAAGCGCCTCGCCCGATCACGAAAGCGCCGCCGAAAGACGTGTTATGACCGATTTCCCGTCCGTCAACGTCCATGACGTCCGAAATATGGACGCTGCCGTAGCGGTAGGGAAACGTGGGAAAGAGACTGCTGACGATGGGTCTGCCGAGGGCCAGATTCATTCCCGCAAAGCCCGGGGCATAAGGTTCGCCGAGGCGCGAAAGACCCGATCCGTCAGCCGTCGGCAGCCGGGCGGGGTCGTCGGGATCAAGGGCCCGGGCGCGGTTGACGCTCTCCCGAAGGGCGAGCCGGGTCGCCGTTCCCGGATCCGCCACGCAGGACCGGACCGCCCTCATGATGGCGTCCGATTCGCTGATTGGATAATCCGAAGGAGCGCCTTCGGCGTTTTCAATCCATTCCCGCAGGCTCGTGCGGACATCCGCCGCCTGTATCCTTGCGCCGCCCAGGATCCCGCCCAGGATCAGGGCCGCCGCTGTGATTTGCTTTTTTCTATTTTTGCCATACAAAAATCCGACTTTTTTCTTCATGGTATACCTTCCCTGCCGTAATCGGCCAAAGTTTCACGAGCTTTCAAGTAGTCCACAGTTGCCAATCCAAGCGTCAAGCTTTTCCGGCAAAAAAAAATACAAACATGAATTTTGTCACAGAACACTCACTATCTAATTCTATAATAACCGATTTCACAGAAAATGTCAAGCATAAAAATATCGATCATTTTTGTCACAAATGTGAAGAAGGAGATTTATTGCGGGCAAGGGCTCGGGTGGGGCCACACGCGAAAAGACCGTCCCGTTGCGACGGTCTTTCGCTTGACTTGACTTCTATTCCTCAACCCGCATCAGCCCGGGTTAAAGGCGATTTAAAATTCGTAGCGGAGACGGAAGGAGCCGCTCACGCCTTCGCGCTTGCCCACGTAGCCCTGGAGACCGAGGTTAATGGAGAGTCCGGGCGCTTTGGCGGGCCGCAGCGTCAGGCCCAATTCGCCGATACCGGTGTTGCCCTTGAGGGAAGGCGCGTCAATGGGAAGACCGAAGGCCGTCGCCTTTGCCTGACCGTCAAACTCGCGCTCGATGGCCGCGCCGATATAGGGGGAAACGACTTTGCCCTTGCCGGAAAGTCTCGCGCCGACCCGCACGCGGCTGGATTTCACCGCGTCAAAGTGGATGGGATCGCCCGTTGTCAGCGTCACGTCGTCTTTTCCCTGCCGCGTGAAATAATATTTCGTATAGAGATCGAGGTCCGCCTTGGGATTTACCGCGAAGATGTAGCCTGTTCCCAGGTGGAAGCCCGCGTAGGAGGACTTGGCCTTATAGGAGGCGTTGACGCCGCCTACGTTCATGTCTTTGTTTGTATAAGTATTCTTGACCTCTCCGGCTCTTACGGATCCCTCAAAATATCCCTGACCGCGGTCTGTTCTGTTGAATTCGGCCTTTCCGAGGATGCCGCCGCCGATATGGGTGATGTCGCCGTCGCCGTGGAAAGCCACGCCCGAGAAGGAATTGTAGGTATCATAGGAGCCAGAGCCATATTCGAAGAAAGCGCCCAGCGTCAGATAAGATTTTTTCAGGGAAAATCCTTTGGCGATACCGGCCACGGCCGAGAAGGATTTGAGATCCACGTGGGAGCCGGTGTTGTAGCGGATATTGCCGCCGCCAACGGCGCCAAAGGCCTTGTAGTCAATGGCTGTCGTATCATGGCCCACGGCGTCCACAGCCGCCGACATGCCTTCGTTGGCCGTAAAGTCAGAAGTCTCGGTGATGACCGCGACGCCGCTGACAAAGCCTTCGGAAAGGGATTTTGACTGGGGGTTCGCAGCGGGAGATTCCTGCAAGGTCGCGATCAACTGCTTGGCCGTCGTGGAAAGGGCAAATTCGTAATCGATGGTAACCCCTTGCATACCGAGGGCGGAAGCCACGGTGGTGAGGGGCTTTCCGACGAGAGAACCGGCCGCGTCAATAAGGACGAGGAAGTCGCCGATCTGAAGCGGCGAAGCGGTCCCGGGGATCGCGACGTTGACCGAGGTATTGGGGATCGTGGCGTTGCCGGTGACGCTTAAGATCTTTGTGCCCGAGGGGGCGTTCAAGGGGGCCGTGAAGTTGAGGGTCGCCCCTGAGGCGTTGAGGTCTCCTGTCAGGGTGTGGGGGTTGGTGACGCCAAGCGTCGCCGCGCTTCCGACGGTGACGGTCGTCGCGCCGAAGTCCGTATCGAATGTGGCCTTGCCGCCGGAGATGGTGATGTCGCCGGTCGCGGTGATCGCGCCGCCTTCGAATGTGTAATCGCCGGCGGTGACGTACATGTTGTCGGGCTTGACGCCTGTCGCGTCGACGGTGACGGTTCCTTGCTTGCCGCTGGCGTTGAACGTGACGTTGTCGGCGTCGAGGAAGTAT
>JAISTB010000002.1 GCA_031272775.1 Fusobacteriaceae bacterium
GCCCATCCCTGTGTCCTCACGGGAAATACGCTGATCCTCGAAGCGAATCATGAGGATTTTCATGTCCGGGAGACCGAAAGCGTACCGGCCCGGGATGATAATCTGCCGATAGATGAGAAGACCGTGGAAAAGCTTTTTGAGAGGCATAACGCGCGCAAGGCCCTGGGATGGTGGCAGGTAATGCGCGGAGATGATATAGGGAGCGCCCCATGATCAAACTTGTCGCAAGCGACCTCGACGGCACCTTGCTGAACGAGGCGTCGGAACTCACGCCCGCCACAAAATCCACCATCGCCGCCCTCAAGCGCCGCGGGATCCATTTCGCCATCGCTTCCGGCAGAAGCCGGGTTTCGGCGATAAAATTTCAAGAGGAATTGGGCGTCCCCATGTACTTGATCTGCAACAACGGCGCCAATATCTATGACGAAAGCGGCGCGGCCATTTATCTCGCCCCCATGTCCCCGCGGATCGTGGGCCTCGTCACAAGATTCCTGAGCGCCCGGGGCGTCAACTACAACGGCTTTGACGACAAAAATCTCTATATCGAAAGCCGGGCCCGGGGGGCCATCGTTTCCCTCGAAAAGGCGTATTTTGATTTGCGGGCCATCGACGAGCTGGCCGAATTTCCGGCCATGACAAAACTCCTCGCCAAAGGGGAGGAGCACGAAATCCGGAAGGCCAAGGAGGAGCTAACGCGGGAAGCCTTCGCCGGGGAACTCGACATCACGATTTCCCATCCGCGCTGCCTCGACGTCGTGGACCGCAAGGCCACCAAGGAAAATGGGATCCGCCTGATCGCCGAAAACCTGGGGATCGCCATGTCGGAAGTCATGGCCTTCGGAGACGCCGATAACGATCTCGGCATGCTGCTGGCCGCGGGGCATCCGGTAGCCATGGGAGGCTCCATGCTCCATCAATGCGGCCGCTTTGAGCATATCGCCGCGTCCCACCGGGAAGACGGCGTCGCGCGCTATTTACGGGAGTTTTTTCAACTTGAGGAGCGGTGAGCGCTATGTACAAAAAACTGATTGCGGGCCTGATCCGGGCAATCCTCGTGACTGTGCCGGCCTTCGGCCTCAACGCGGCCCAATGCTGGTTTGAGATGATTGAATACAAAGCGTACCATTCGGCTTTTTTTACGGCCTACGGCGTGGATGTCTTCTACGCCGCGCTTTTGACGCTTGCGGCCGTGCCCGTGGTTTTCGCCGCGGGCTGGAAACTGCCCCCTTTTCTCAAACTGCCCCTACTCACCCTCGTTTTTCTCGTGACGGCGCTCTGGGCCAACTGCTTTATTTTTGAGGCCCGGGTGACTCCCGTGGCTTCCTTTACCCCGAAGGAAATCCTCGCCTATGTGCTCCTCTATCACCAGGCTTACGCGGTCCTGGCGACCTTTTTGTACTACGGACTGCTGCGTCTGATCTACCGCTTTCTCCCTTGATATTATTTTCGCTAATCTTTCTTGCGCTGGAAAATCACGGCCAGAATAATGATCACGCCTTTGACAAGACCCGTCAGGAAAGGCGGAATTCTTGCCGCGATCAAAATCCCCTCGATCATTTGCAGCATGATGATCCCCAAAAATGTGCCGATCAGCTTGCCGCGGCCGCCCGACATGGATGTACCGCCTATGGCGACGGCGGCGATGGCGTCCATTTCAAAGGCCGAGCCCACATTGGCGGCCGTGATGGACGTGAGGCGGGAAGCCAGCAGAAAAGACGACAGGCCGGTCAAGAAACCCGTTATCACAAAGCACAGGGTCTTCACATTGACGACGTTGACGCCGGTCAGAAAAGTCGCGGTCTCGTTGGAGCCCACGGCATAGACGTAACGGCCGAATTTGCTGTATTTGACAAAAAGGACCATGAAGGCCGTGACGGCCACAAAGATCAAGGCGAGATTGGGGATTCCCAAAATTTTCCCCGCCGCGATCATTCGGAAACTCATGACGATACTCATATCGATATTGAAGGGACCGCCTTGCCCCAGTTGCACGATGATCGAGCGAAAAGCGCTCATGGTCGCAAGCGTCACGATAAAGGGGGCGATTTTCCCGCGATTGGTCAAAAGGCCGTTGACGGCCCCAAGAAGCGTCCCGAAGGCGAGACAAAACAACAGCGTCAATGAGGCGCTGGCGCTTTTGTTGAGGACTACGACCCCCGTCCCCGCCACAAGCGCCGTCATGGAGCCAACCGATAGATCGATCTGTCCCGAGATGATGACCAGAGCCATACCGAGGGCGATGATTCCCTTGATGGATGCCTGCAATACCAGCGTCGAGAGATTTGCCCAGGACAGAAAGGAATGGTTGATGAAGGTCGCGATGACGACCAGCACCAGAAAGGAAAACACGAAGGTATATTCCTTGTAAAATTTTTTCAAACTGAATTTACCCCGTTCAGACGGATTCATGCCGCACCTCCAGATTTGCCCCGGCGGCGTACCCCATTATCCCCATATCGCTGAATTCCGAACGATCGAGGGAAGCCGCAATCCGGCCCCGGTACATGACGATACAGCGGTCGGCCGCCTTGTAGATTTCCGGGAATTCCTGGGTGAAGAGAATGATGCCTTTGCCTTCCCGGGCCAGTCGGGCGATGATTTTATAGACTTCGAACTTGGCGCCCACGTCGACGCCTTGGGTAGGGTTATCGAGAATAATGACGTCGGAGGCGAGCTCCAGACAGCGGGCGATAATGACTTTCTGCTGATTGCCCCCGGAAAGGGACGTTATGGGATCGGCCTCGCTTTCGACCTTTATGGACATGCTCTCTTTACGTTTGTGAAAAGCCTCGCGTTCCGTTTCGTCATGGACGAGGAAGCTCTTGGCGTCGGCCACGAATTTTGAGATCGAAAAGTTGTTCAATATCGTCATATCCTTGATGATCGAGCGTTCCTTGCGGTTTCTCTGGACCATGGAAACGCCGGAACGGAGCGTGTCTTTGACGCTTTTGTAGGAAAGCCGGCGGCCTTTGAGCAAAACTTCGCCCGAATCGATGGGACAAACGCCGTAGAGGGCTTCGGCCAGATGGTCCCTGCCGTCGCCGTGAAGGCCCGTTATGGCCACGATTTCCCCGCGGCTGACCGAGAAGGAGACATCGGAAAATTTGCCGGCGGCCGAGATGGACTTGACCTCCAGCAGGATATCTTCGGGTACGGATTCCTTTCGGATGACTTCGTCGTGGATGCTTTTCCCCACAAGAAGCTCCGTGGCCCGCCTTTCGTCGATGTCGGCGAAGCGCCCGCTCTCGATGAAAGCGCCGTCCCTAAGGACCGTATAGCGGTCGCAGATCGCGAAAAGCTCGGGCATCTTGTGGGAAATATAGATCATCGCGATATTTTTCTCTCTGAGCGTCCGCATGATCGAAAAGAGGAGATCGATCTCGCGGTTGGTGAGGGCCGTCGTGGGTTCGTCCATGATGATCAGCTTCGCTTCAAAAAGAAGGGCCTTTGCGATCTCCAGCAGCTGTTTGCGGGACGTCTCCAGGTCTTTAACGTCCATATCGGCGTCAATATCGAGCTTGAGCTCAGAGAGGACTTCACGGGTCCGCCGCGTCATTTCCTTTCTGTCGATGATACCGAAGGCGTTGGTCAGCTCCTCGCCCAGAAAGAGATTTTCCCGGACCGTCAGATCGTTGACGAGGTTCAGCTCCTGATGAATAAAGCGGATCCCGTGTTCACGGGCTTTTTTATTGCTGAGCTTTTCGGGCTTTTCACCGTCAAACCAAATTTCGCCCTCGTCGGCGGGATAGACCCCCGCGAGGACGTTCATCAACGTCGACTTGCCGGCGCCGTTTTCCCCCAAAAGGCCGTGGATCTCGCCGGCCTCCACGTCAAGAGAGACGTTTTTGACCGCCGCTACGGGCCCGAAACGCTTCGTGATGTTTTTCATTTGCAGCAACATTTGTGTCCCCCTATTATAAAAATGAATTGATTTTTTGTAGAGACGCACGGCAGTGCGTCTCTACAGCAGGGGTATCGTAAATTTAATCTTCGTAGCGCAATTTGTATTCTTCGGAATTCATATATTCTTTGTAATTTTTGGCGTCAACTTCTGTCGTCGGAAGCAGAACGAGGCCGTCATATTTTTTGCCGTTGAGGATTTCGCCGCCGATCTTGACTGCGTCTCTGACCATGACCGGGGAGAAGGAATAAGTCATGAGATCAATCTTTCCCTTGTAGGCTTCGAGGGCCGCGAAGAAGTCCTTATTGGCCTGAACGCCGCTGATCAGCTTGATGTTGATCTTTTTGTTGCCGTCGTAGGCGGCGATGGCGTCAAGGAGACCCAGCACCACTTCGTCGTCATGGGTGAAGATGCCGCGGATGCTCTCGACGTCTTCCTTCTTGCCGTTGATCAGGAAGGATTCCATCTGTTCCCGGGCCTTTTGCCGCTGCCAGTCTGTGGAGAAGGCCTGGAAGAACACGAGGTTCTTGTCGGCGGTCTTGAGGAAACCGTCGGTCCGCTGTTGCGGCACCGTGGAATTGTCCCCCTTGAATTCGAGCAGGTTTACTTTGCCTTTTTTCAATTCCTCCGCGAAATAGGCGCTGAAGTAGGCCCCCGCTTTTTCGCCGATCGTAAAGTTGTCGCCCATGACCTCGACCGTGGGTTTGAAGTTTTCGATGAGTCTGTCATAGATCACGAGGGGGATTTTCGCCTCGGTGATCTTCATGGCTGCCGATCTCAGCTCGTTTCCGTTCAGAGGCCACAGGACGATAGCGTCCACTTTGGAGTTCAGAAGCGTGTCGATCTGATTGTTCTGCTCGGAGGATTCGTTGGCGGTCAGGAATTGATAGTCGAAATTCATCTGCTTGGAAAAAGTCTCGGCGCCTTTCTGGGCGGCCTTGATGCTTTCGCCTGTGAAGCCGTGGGTCGCCGCGGGCATGACGATACCCAGCTTCTTTTTGCCGCTGGCAAAGGCCAGGGCGCTTACCAAAAGGATGCCTGCACATAAAGTCAATACTCTTTTCATCATTTACCTCCTGAAAAAATAGGGATTTGGATGTTGCCTTATGGAATGCGTAGGGCGCTTATGTTCTTCCTTCGCTTACTTTATATAGCCCATAAAAGTCAAAATGTCAAGCGCAAAAAAAGACCGCCTTTAAAGACGGCCTTTTCTGTCAGCTGATCAGTTCTTTTTTTCTTCCGTGGTTTCCGCAGGTTTTGTCTCTGTTGTGGCAGGAGGCGTAGCCGCGTTGCTTTCCTGCGGGGCGGCGGATGTTTCCGCTGCCGGCGCAGCTGTTCCGGCGCCATCGGTACCCGTAGAGGCAGGTACTTCGGTTGCCTGGGGCACATATTTTTTCAGGATATCGTTGAGATTGTACTTGGCAATCAGCCCATTGATGAGATTGACTTTTTCGGCGCCGACTTTCTGCTGAATGAGCGCCTGTTTCAACTGGGGCATTACGACTTCGGGATCCGAATTCTCCAGCTTGTCTTTGTTGCTCTCGTAGACCTTCAGGACTTCGACGTCAAGACCCGATACGTTAATCGTTTTTTGCGCTTCCTTGTCCAGATAAAACTCGATTTCGAGGTTTTCCTTGGCGGAATCCAGTACCTTGATCTCCTCAGGCGTAAAGGGATTCGCTTTCATTTCGCTCAAAATGGCCTTCCGGACCAAAATTTGCGCCACCGCGTTGCTGTTGCCGTTGGCGATTTTGAGTTCGTCTTCGGTCAGGGCAATCTCGACGGGTTTGGCGGGAGTTGCCGCCGCTGTCGCCGTGGACTTGCCGGCAGATCCGACGTCGCAAGCTGCCAACAGGGTAAGTGCGCCAATCAAAACCAATAACTTCTTTACTTGCATAACGCTAGCCTCCTAAACAGTTGGAAATGATGACAAGATTTATTTTGTAGTGAGATTCTTGATCAGTACGTCCTGCTTTCTCATTTCCCCTTCCAGTTCTTTTCTCAGACTGGTATAACGATCCTTCAAGAGTTTGTATTCCGGTTTGAAAAACTTGTAGTCCTTGAATTTCTCAATCTGCGCTTCACGTTTCTGAATCTGCGCGAGAATGGATTTCTGACCGCGAAGTCTTTCCTGGGCGGATACCGCCTCCTGCCTTCTTGCCTCCAGCATGGCCTGTTCCTGTTGCTGCAAAGCCTGCAGAGACGCCTCCAATTCGTTAATTCTTTCCCTCGATGCCTCGGCCGCCGGCAATGCCAGTGAAAAAGCAGCCAATACTACGCTTACCAATAAAAACTTTTTCATGCAAAACCATCTCCTTCAAAAAATTTTTAAATCATTTTTGAGTGAAATATTTCTAATTCGGAATTTGATATAAATCTTTGCACACTTTCGAATTAGAATAGAACACAACAACCCCGAGAAAGATTCTCTCCCCTTAGATTACCAAATTATGGCGCAAAAGTCAATAGTTTTTTTCGCGGAAAAGCGGTAATTTTGCTTGTAATTTGCCCGATGATGTGTTATAATATATGAAACAGGGCAAAGGCGCGCTTCAATAACCAGCGAAATCATGGGTTATTGACTGCGGAACTGCCCATTACATGGCGAATCGAACAGAATGAACGGGGTGGAACCAATGAACACAAGAAAAAGCGGTTTTTATTTACTTACGGTATTATTTTTTGTGCTATACGGATTTTGTTACGCGGAAAACAAATTGTCGGTCGGGGTAGGCGCCCGGGCCGCCAATCTCAATGACTTTTACCGGGGCAACGCCATGGTGGCGCCGGTCCCGCTGGTCAACGCGAGGCTTGACAACTTCTTTATCGACGATCATTTCAATATCGGCGTGGATCTCTTTGATCTCGACGCCTTTACCTTTTCCCTCTTCGTGAACCCGCTGGACGGCATGAAGGTCAAGGGGAAAAATATGGATCCGGGATACAAGACCATCGAAGACAGGAATTATCAGGTGTCGGCAGGCGTTATCGTGGGCTACGACCTGAATTTCTACAATACGCGGGCCCTTGTTTCCGTGAGCGGAAGCAAACAGGGCGCCAAGGGCAACGTCAAGATGTTGAAGCCCTTTACGGTCACGGACCGCTTCTATCTCGTGCCCTCGATCGCGGGAAACGTGTATTCCAAGGATTACGCGGACTATTACTGGGGCGTGGACGCCAATGAGTTGGGCGGCAAAATCGGCGGGACCTATACGCCCGACACGGTCTATTCGGCCCAGCTGGAGTTGGCTGCCGAATATTACCTGACCGAGAAACTTACGCTTCTGGCTTTTATGTCGGTGGAGAGATTCTCCTCAGACGTCGAGAAATCCCCGATTATCGACAGCAACACGCTGATGATGATGGGCGCGGGTTTCAAATTCCAATTCTGACCTCATGCAAAAAACGACGATAGACTACAATCGCTTAATGGAAGCGTGTATAGAAAAAACGAAGGCTTTTGAGAAAAAGCCTTCTTTGTTGTTGCATGTCTGCTGCGCGCCTTGCGCCACGGCCGTGCTCGAGTGTCTGGCGCCGCATTTTGCGCTGACGCTTTTTTTCTACAACCCCAATATTACGGGGTCCGCCGAATATGAAAAACGGAAGGCGGAGCTTATTCGCTATATCCGGGAAAAATTCGCTCAAACGGAAATCCTCGACGGGCCCTATGAACCGGAGCGGGACTTTTTCCCACGGGTAAAAGGCCTGGAAAGCGAGCCCGAAGGCGGCGCCCGCTGCGGGCTTTGTTATGAGCTCCGGCTCCGGGAGACCGTCAAGCGCGCAAAGGCCGACGGCTTTGATTACTTCGGAACCGTCCTCAGCATAAGCCCCCGCAAAAACGCGGCGAAGATCAATAAAATCGGCGCTGCCCTTTCCGAAGCCGCGGGCGTCCAATGGCTCCCCGCGGACTTCAAGAAAAAAGACCGCTACCTCCAAAGTATCCGGCTCTCAAAGGCCGCGGGACTCTACCGGCAGGACTTTTGCGGCTGCGTGTTCTCGCTTCAGCAAAAGCCCGTAGGAGACAAGGGCCAGGCTTAAAAGCGCCGCCGCGAAATAGAAGGCGTAGCGATAAGCGCCCATGCGGTGGACAAAAATCGAAGTCAGGATGGGTCCGATCATAGCCGAAAGCGTATACCCGCTGAAAAAGATCGACCAATTGCGCCCCACGCGCCCGTTGCCGAACTGCTCGGCAACGATCTTCGGAAAAAGGCACATGGCCGCGCCGAAGGAAAAGCAGATCAGGCAGAAGGAAAGCAGAAACTGCCCGATACCGCGGCAGAAGATCAGATTGATCTGGCTCGCCAAAAGGGCCCAGAGCGTTACGCCCACAAGGCGGAGCGTCCGGATCCGGTCCGAGAGAAAGCCCATAATCATGCGCCCGAGAAAGCTCACCACCGAAAGGAGCATCACGAGCATGGCGCCCTGGGCCGAGGTGAGACCCACGAGGGAC
This sequence comes from Fusobacteriaceae bacterium, assembly GCA_031272775.1. NCBI lineage: Bacteria > Fusobacteriati > Fusobacteriota > Fusobacteriia > Fusobacteriales > Fusobacteriaceae > Fusobacteriaceae bacterium. The sequence goes on from JAISTB010000002.1 coordinate 8,352, forward strand.
TGGCCCATATTGGAAGCGTGTCCCGACATGATGAGGCCAGAGCAGGCGCAGGCAAAGAAGATAAACCAGAGAAGAAAAAATTTCGTCAGGTCCATGGGCGCGCTGTCGGAGGCGCTTATAGCCCCCGGCGCTTCCTCGCCGGCGTCGGGCCAGCGGTAGAATACGGCGGCCACAAGCGTCATGACCGCGAAGCCCGCGCCGATATCGGTAAACGCCGTAAAGACGCTCCGGGTCTCGATGAGTCGGTTCCCCACGGGGGAGACGATCATCTGGGCAAGTCCCCCGACGCCGGTCACGATCCCCAGGGCCATGCCCTTGCGGTCCGCGAACCATTGTCCGATGGAAGCGATCACGACATTGTAGAGAATGCCGTTTCCGAGACCGCCGACAACGCCAAAGAAGAAATAAAACAAGAGCCTGTTCCGCGTAAAGCCCGCGAGGATCCAACCGAAGCTCCAGGTAAGAGCGCCTGCCCACATAAAGGCCCGGGTCGTGCGCCGGGTCTGGAATTTACCGGAAATAAAGCTCCCGATCCAGACCACAAGGGTCTGTATGGAATAAGCGAGAGAGACTTCGGGGAGCGTCCAGCCCGTGGCGGCAACCAGGGGCAGGTTGAAGATGCTCCAGACATAGACGGCGGCCGTGGTCATATTGACCGCCGACAGCAGAACAAGGACAAACCATTTGTAACGATTGTTTTTCATGACGCCTCACTTGAAAAAAATTCAGCCAACATGTACAATATATAGGAAAGCGGGATTTTTGTCAAGCGAAGAAGAAAATTGAACGCGGAAAAATTTGATCACGGAGGAGGAAGCATGAAATACCGTATAGAAAAAGATTCCATGGGCGAGGTGCGGGTGCCCGAAGACGTGCTCTGGGGGCCGCAAACCCAGCGGAGTTTTGAAAATTTCCAAATCGGGAGCGAAAAAATGCCCATGGAGCTGATCCGGGCCTTCGCGCTTTTGAAAAAGGCTGTGGCAATGGCCAATCGCGACAGGGGCAAACTGGACCGAGTGAAATGCAGGCTGATCACGTCTGTCTGCGACGAAATCTTGGCGGGAAAACTGGACGATCAGTTTCCGCTTTCGGTCTGGCAGACAGGCTCCGGCACCCAGAGCAACATGAACGTCAACGAAGTCATCGCCAACCGCGGCAACGAATTGGCGGGCGAAAAGCTGCTCCATCCCAACGACGACGCCAACATGTCCCAGAGCAGCAACGATTCCTTTCCGACGGCCATGCATCTGGCCGCCGTGACCGCAATCCGGGAAAAATTGTTTCCGGCGCTGGACGCGCTGGTCGCAAGCTTCGCGCGTCTTGAAGACGAAAACCGGGGGATTGTCAAGACCGGCAGAACCCACTTGCAAGACGCCGTGCCGGTGGCTTTTTCACAGGAAATCAGCGGCTGGCGCTGCATGCTTCAGAAAAGTCGCGGAATGATCGAAGGAAGCCTTACGGGCCTCTGTGAGCTGGCTCTCGGGGGGACCGCCGTGGGAACGGGACTGAACGCCCCTCCGGGCTTCGCGGAAGCGGCCGTGGGGATTCTCGCAGACTTGAGCGGGTTTCCCTTCAAGCCGGCGGAAAATAAATTTTACGCGCTGACGGCCAAAGATCAGTTCGTTTACGCCCACGGGGCCTTGAAGGGGCTCGCGGCCGATCTCATGAAGATCGCAAACGACATCCGCTGGCTGGCCTCGGGCCCCCGCTGCGGATTGGGCGAGATAACGCTTCCCGAAAACGAACCGGGCAGCTCCATTATGCCGGGAAAAGTCAATCCGACCCAATGCGAGGCCCTGACCATGGTGGCGGTCCAGGTCATGGCCAATGACACGGCCGTGGGGATCGCGGCGTCCCAGGGGAATTTTGAACTCAATGTCTACATGCCGCTCTGCGTACACAATTTTCTCCAGAGCGTGAGACTATTGGCCGACGCCATGGTTTCCTTCGAGAAGAACTGCGTCGCGGGCATAAAGGCCAATCGGCCGAAGATGGCCGAAAATCTCGCCAAATCACTGATGACCGTGACGGCGCTTAATCCTTTGATCGGGTATGATAAAGCGGCACAGACCGCCAAACTCGCCTACGCCGAAAATATCTCGCTGCGGGAGGCCTGCCTGCGCCTGGGTTTTCTCGACGGGGAAAAATTTGACGCTGTCTTTCATCCCGAAGATATGGTATAATTTAACGGAAAAGTGTTTTGCAAAAGAAGGCGTAATCGCTGTATATATAATCATTAGGAGGAACCATGAGCAAAAGTATTTATGAAGAATCACTGGAATTGCACAAAGAAAAACACGGAAAAATTTCCGTGGTATCGAAGATCAAGGTCGAAAACCTGCATGATCTCTCGAAGGCCTATTCGCCGGGCGTGGCCCAGCCCTGCCTCGAGATAGAAAAAAATCCCGCCGAAATTTACCGCTATACGGCCAAGGGCAATATGGTTGCCGTGGTTACCGACGGAACGGCGGTATTGGGCCTCGGAGACATCGGCCCCGAGGCGGCCCTTCCGGTCATGGAGGGAAAATGTATCCTTTTCAAGGAATTCGGCGATGTGGACGCCTTTCCGATCTGTATTAAATCCAAAGATCCCGAAGAAATCATTCGGACCGTCAAGCTGATCACGCCTTCCTTTGGCGGCGTCAATCTTGAGGATATCTCCGCTCCGAGGTGTATCGAAATCGAGCGAAGACTCAAGGAAGAACTGGACATTCCGGTATTTCATGACGATCAACACGGGACATCGGTCGTGGTGGCGGCGGGACTCATCAACGCCTTTCAGCTGCTGGGGAAGAAATTTGAAGACGTAAAAGTCGTCGTGAACGGCGCGGGCGCGGCGGGGAGCTCCATCGTAAAAATGATGCTTTCCCTCGGCGTAACGAATATCCTGGCCCTCGACAGCAAAGGAATCATTCGTAAGAGCAATTACGAACGCTATGATTTTTCCAAGCGGGAAATCTGCCAAATGACTAATCCCGAAGACCTTGACGGGAAACTGGCCGAGGCCATCGTCGGCGCCGACGTCTTTATCGGCGTATCCGTGGCCAATGTGCTGACAAAGGATATGGTCCGGACCATGAAGCGCGATCCCATCATCTTCGCGCTGGCAAACCCGACGCCCGAAATCGACCCCGCAGAGGCCAAAGAAGCGGGCGCTCGGATTATCGGGACCGGCCGCTCCGATTATCCCAACCAGATCAATAACGTTCTCGTTTTCCCGGGACTCTTTAAGGGGGCGCTCCGGGCCAGAGCGAAAAAAATCACCGAATCCATGAAACTTGCCGCGGCCAGAGGACTTGCGGCTTTGATCCCGACTTCCGAACTAAGGGATGACTATGTGATCCCCGGGGCCTTTGACAAACGGGTCGCCGAGGCTGTGGCCGCCGAAGTCGAAAAAGTCGCCAAAGCCGAAGGCGTTTGCAGGGCGTAAAAAATTCCATTGACAAAGCCGCGAAAAGTGTTATACTAAATGTAATTTTTATAACGCCAAGCGTTAAATCCTAGAGGGAAGTGATGACAATGACAGTGAAAGATCTGTACGCGATTTCTCTGGAAGCTCATGAAAAAGCCAAAGGAAAGTTTTCCGTGGAACCCAAGGTCGAGGTCAACAATATCGATGACCTTTCGATTTATTATTCGCCCGGAGTCGCAGAACCCTGCAGGAAGATCGCTGAAAATGTCAATAACGCCTACAAATATACGGCCAAGGGGAATATGCTCGCCATCATTACCGACGGCTCGGCGGTCCTGGGCCTCGGCGATATCGGGCCCGAGGCCGGGATTCCCGTCCTTGAAGGTAAGAGCATGCTGTTTAAAAAGCTCGCGGGCATAGACGCCATGCCCATTGCCCTAGGAACCAAAGACACGGAGCAGATTATTCAGACCATCAAAAATATCTCGCCCTCCTTCGGCGCCATCGACCTCGAGGATATCGGCGCGCCGCGCTGTATCGAGATCGAGACCCGACTCAAGAAGGAACTCGATATCCCGGTATTTCATGACGACCAGCACGGGGCATCCATCGCGGCTACTGCCGGCATGATTAACGCCTTCAAGCTCGTCGGGAAAAAATTTTCCGACGTCAAGGCCGTGGTCTGCGGGGCCGGCGCGGCCGGCAGTTCCATTATCAAAATGCTGATCGCCATGGGCGTTCATAACATTCTGGCCGTAGATAAAATGGGGATTTTGCGCCGGAGCGACAAAGACTATTATGATTTCAACATGACCTTTCTCGCCGAGGTGACCAATATCGGAGACATCAAAGGGGACCTCGGTACGGCCATCGAAGGGGCCGATATCTTTATCGGCGTCTCGGCGGCCAATATCCTGACGCGGGACATGGTCCGGAGAATGAACCGGGACCCCGTGATCTTCGCCATGGCCAACCCGACGCCGGAGATCATGCCCGCAGACGCCAAAGAAGCCGGCGCCCGGGTTGTGGGCACCGGACGTTCCGATTTTCCCAATCAGATCAACAATATTCTCGTCTTTCCGGGGATCTTCAAAGGCGCGCTTAGCGCACGGGCCCGCAAGATAACGGATTCCATGAAAATGGCGGCCGCTTACGGCATCGCGTCCCTCGTTTCCGAAAGCGAGCTCCGGGAGGACTACGTGGTCCCGGGTCCTCTCGATCCGAGACTGGCCGACACCGTGGCCGACGCCGTAGCCCGGAAGGCCATCGAAGAGGGCGTTTGTCGCCGCGAATTTATCGACAACAAGTATTTTTAACCGATAATTCTTTATTGTTGCTCTTCTCTGTAAAATTCAAAAAAAGTTTTTTCAATAAAAATAATTTTCTTGTTGACGAATTGTAATATTTCTGTATAATATAAGAAGTTTAGGCTTGAATCATAATATTTCTACCCGACAGTGGATAAACGGACGGAGCGTGAGTCATGAAAGGCAGACTGATTCTGGAAAACGGCATGGTTTTTGAGGGAAAACTCTTTGGCCGTCAGGAAGATACCATCGGTGAGCTCGTGTTCAATACCGGCATGACCGGGTATGAGGAGTTGCTGACCGATCCATCCTATTATGGTCAGATCGTGGTGGCCACATATCCCATGATCGGCAATTACGGCATAAACCTTGACGACATGGAGTCGGGAGGCCCCAAAGTCAAGGGTTACATCATCAAAGAAGACGCCAAACTCCCGAACAATTTCCGTTGCGAAATGACCTTGGACGGGTTTTTGCGCCAATTCAAAATTACGGGATTTAAAGGGATCGACACGCGCCATTTGACGAAGATCATCCGCGAGCAGGGGGCCATGAAGACCATCATCACCTCCAAGGAACTGTCGGCGGAAGAGATTCAAAGCCGCTTTGACAACTATTCCATGACCGACGTCGTGAGCCGGGTCAGCGTCAAGGAAAGCTATCATATTCCCGGAAACGGCTGCAAGGTCGGTATGATGGATTTTGGAATCAAGACAAATATTATACGCAATTTTCAAAAGAGAGACTGTGATCTAACCGTATTTCCCTGGGACACCACGGCGGAAGAGATCTTTAGCCATAAACTGGACGGTCTCTTTTTATCTAACGGCCCGGGTGATCCGCAGGACCTGCCCAGCGTCATTGAGCAGATCGCCAAAATGGCGGGAAAAATCCCCATCGCGGGCATTTGTCTCGGCCAGCAGCTGCTGGCTTTGGCCCTGGGCGGCAATACCACGAAGCTCAAATACGGCCATCGGGGCTGCAATCATCCCGTACGGGATCTGGAACGGGACAGGGTCTATATCACGTCGCAAAATCACGGCTATGTGGTCAATCTTGTACCCGAGTCCATGGAAGTCACCCATATCAATTTGAACGATAATTCCGTCGAGGGGCTGAAGAGTGAAAGCCTCAGGATCAGGTGCGTCCAATACCATCCGGAGGGCTGTCCGGGTCCCCATGACTCGGAATACCTGTTTGACACGTTTCTGGATTTGTTTGCGGGAGGGATCGCGTAAATGCTGGATAAGACCATCAAAAAGGTCCTGGTCATCGGATCGGGCCCCATCATCATCGGCCAGGCCGCGGAATTTGACTATTCGGGCACCCAGGCCTGCGAGACCCTGAAGCAGGAAGGCATCGAGGTCGTCCTGATCAACTCCAATCCCGCCACGATCATGACCGACACCACCGTTGCGGACCGGATCTATATCGAGCCCATCAGTCTCGATTTCGTGGAAAAAGTCATCGCCAAAGAGCGACCCGACTCGATTTTGCCGGGGATGGGCGGCCAGACCGGGCTCAACATGGCCGTTGAACTCTATGAAAAAAAGATCCTTGAAAAATACGGCGTCAAAGTCATCGGCACCCCCATCGAAGGCATCAAGCGAGGAGAAGACCGGCAGTTGTTCCGGGAAGCCATGACGCGGATCGGGGAACCGGTCCTGGAGAGCAAGATAGTCACCAACCTTGAAGACGGCTATGCGGTAGCGGAGGAAATCGGCTATCCTGTTGTCGTGCGCCCCGCCTATACGCTGGGCGGCACCGGCGGCGGCTTCGCCGCAAACCCCACGGAACTTGCCGATATCTTGGAAAAAGGGCTCGCGCTGTCCCGGGTAGGCCAAGCGCTGATCGAAAAATCCATTCTCGGTTGGAAGGAAATCGAATACGAAGTCATGCGCGACTGTGACGGGAACTGCATCACGGTCTGCAACATGGAAAATATCGATCCGGTCGGGATTCACACGGGGGATTCCATCGTGGTCGCGCCGTCCCAGACCCTCACGGACCGCGAATATCAGATGCTCCGGACATCGTCTATAAAGATCATCAACGAAATCGGCGTCGTGGGCGGATGCAACGTTCAATTCGCGCTTAACCCCAAATCTTTCGAATACGCGATTATCGAGGTCAACCCGCGGGTTTCCCGCTCTTCGGCCCTGGCGTCAAAAGCGACAGGCTATCCGATTGCCCGGGTAGCGACGAGGCTCTCGCTGGGATACCGGCTCTTTGAGATCAAAAACGAGGTCACGGAAAAAACCTTCGCCTGTTTTGAACCCTCGATTGATTATATCGTCGTAAAGATCCCCAAATGGCCCTTTGACAAGTTCAAATTCGCCAAGAAGCAGTTGGGCACAAAAATGATGGCGACCGGTGAAATTATGGCCATCGGGAACAATTTTGAGGCCGCGTTCCTCAAAGGGATCCGCTCTCTGGAAATCGGGCGCTACAGCCTCGAACACCCGGCCGTATCCAAAATGTCCATGACGGAACTCAAGGACGCCGTCCGGAAACCCGACGACATTCGGATTTTTATTGTCGCCGAAATGCTCAAACGGGGCTATATCAAAGAAAAAATACAAAAGATGACAGGTATCGATAAATTCTATCTGGAAAAACTCGAATGGATCGTCAAGCAGGAAGAAATCCTGCGGGAACTCGAGCTGGAAACCCTCGATGACGATTACCTGAAGCAATTGAAGAAAAAAGGATTTTCCGATCATTATATCGCCGAATGCCTCGATGTGCCGGAGCAGGTGATCTATGAAAAGCGGATCAAGGCCGGAATCTCGCCGGTCTACAAGATGGTCGATACCTGCGCGGGCGAGTTCGCCGCGACCTCATCCTATTACTACTCGACTTACGACGACTACGACGAGGTGGAAGTTTCCGACAAGCGAAAGATCGTCGTGATCGGCTCGGGTCCCATCCGGATCGGTCAGGGCATCGAGTTTGACTATTGCACAGTGCACGCGGTCAAGGTCTTGAAGAAGCTCGGTATCGAGAGTATTATCATCAACAATAATCCCGAGACGGTGTCGACGGACTTTTCCACCGCCGACAAGCTCTATTTCGAACCTCTCGTGACCGAAGACATCATGTCCATTCTCGACAAAGAACGGCCCGAGGGTGTCATTCTGCAATTCGGAGGGCAGACCGCCATCAAGCTCGCCAAGGATTTGGATAAACGCGGCGTCAAGATCATCGGGACCAGCGCCGACAAGATCGACGAGGCCGAAGACCGCGAGCGCTTCGATGAAATGATGGAGCGGCTCGATATCGCGCGGCCCCAGGGCAAAGGCGTCTGGAAGGCTGAAGACGGCGTTGCCGTCGCTGAAAGCGTCGGCTATCCGGTTTTGGTGAGACCTTCGTACGTCCTGGGCGGACAGGGCATGGAGATCTGCTATGATGAGAAAAACCTCGTCAAGTATCTGGACGCGTCCTTCGACAGAGATCCGGAAAACCCCGTCTTGATTGATAAATACCTGAACGGTATTGAATTGGAAGTCGACGCTGTATGCGACGGGGAGGACGTTCTGATCCCTGGCGTCATGGAGCATTTGGAGCGGGCGGGCATCCATTCCGGCGACTCCATTACGATCTATCCGCCGCAAAATCTCTACGCGGGGACAGAAGACGAAATTTTGGCCATCACGAAAAAAATCGCGGAGGCTTTGCAGGTCCGCGGGATGATCAATATTCAGTTTATCGCCTACAAGAATACGCTCTATGTGATCGAGGTCAATCCCAGATCGTCCCGGACGGTCCCCTATATCTCCAAGGTATCGGGCGTGCCGATTATCGAGCTGGCGACCCGGGTTACGCTCGGGGAAAAACTCAAAGACCTGCCCTACGGCACGGGCATATATAAGAAGCCCGACCTCGTGGCCGTGAAAGTACCGGTATTTTCGACGGAAAAGCTCTCGAGCGTCGAAGTCTCCCTGGGTCCTGAAATGCGCTCAACCGGTGAAGTATTGGGGATCGGACACAATGTGGACGAGGCGATATTCAAAGGCCTTTTGGGGGCCCACCGGATTTACCAGATCATGAACAAGAACATCCTCGTCACCGTGCGGGATACCGATAAGGAAGAATTTCTCCCGATCGCAGCCGATCTGATCCGGCACGGATCCAATCTCTACGCGACGGAAGGGACCATGGAATACCTCAATATCTACGGCATTATCGCCCAGCCCGTCAACCGCATCGGCGACGTATCGCCCAATATTTCGGACCTGATCCGGGAACGGAAGATCGATCTCATTATCAATACGCCCACCAAGGCGGGCGATTCCCAGCGGGACGGCTTCAAGATGCGCCGCTCGGCCATTGAGCACGGGGTCGACGTGCTGACTTGCTTCGATACGATCAAGGCCATTCTAAAAATGCAGGACAAGAAAATCGACGCGCTGAATCTCGATATTTTCGATATCAGCAAGATCTGAGCCTACATCCCCATCAGATGTTTTCGCTTCCTGCTGAAGCGATAATAGAGGATAAACATCAGGCTCGTCAGCGCCCATGTGGTAGGATAAACGGTAATCACGCGATAAAGCGTGGGTTCGGGCGCGGCGTTGATGACGAAAATCACCCAGAAGATGCGGAATACGCAAATTCCCGTTGTCATGATCAGCATGGGCTCGAAGGATATCCCGAGGCCGTAGAGAAAACCCGCGATGATTTCCACGGCGATATAAAAGAGATAGCAAGGCGCGCAGATCCGCAGGATGGAAACCGCGTAGGCCAAAACGCCGGGGTCGCTCGTAAAAAAGCGGCAGAAGAAGGGACCCATCAAAAGCATAATGACGCTGCACGCGGCCGTCGTAAAAAACGACATTCGAAGCGTGACGCGAAGCCCTTCCCGGACGCGCTCATATTTTCTGGCGCCGAGGTTTTGCGCCGTAAAGACCGTAATCGATACGCCGAAGCAATTGAGGATCATCCAGAAGACCTGCTCCACTTTGCCGTCAACGGTCCAGCCGGCGACGGCCGTGATCCCCAGGAGATTGAAGCTCGACTGCACGAGCATATTGGCGACGGAAAACTGCACCGATTGCAGCGCTCTCGGGATCCCTACCCGCACCATTTTGTACAGCATGACCGGATGAATCCGGATTTTTTTTATCGTGATCCGCCAGACGCCCTCGGCCCGCACAAGGGCTCGGAGCGCCAGAAGCGCGCTCAAAAATTGCGAAATCACCGTGGCGATGGCGACGCCCCTGACGTCGAGTTTCAAAATGACCACGAAGGCGAGGTCGAGCACAATATTGACGGCGCAGCTGAACATCAGAAAATAAAGCGGCCTCCGGGAGTCGCCGATCGCCCGGAAAATAGCCGTACACATATTGTAGACCATCGTAAAGACGAAACCGAAGGAGACGATATTCATATAGTCCAGAGAAAACTTCATGGCGCCGGCGGGAACTTTGAGCGCCAGCAAAAGTGGCCTCGAAACCAACAGCATAACGATGTTGACGAATATTCCGACGCCGATGCTGAAAGCCATGGACGTATGAATCGCGTCGGAGAGATGCTTGTGTTTGCGGGATCCGAAAAACTGCGCGATAATCACCGAAAAGCCCGAAGACAGGCCCACGGAAAAACCGATCACGATATTGATAATGTAAAAAGGACTGCCGCCCACGGCGGCCAGCGCTTCCTTCCCGACAAAATTTCCCACAATGACCGTATCGGTCGTGTTGTAGATCTGCTGAAACAGCGTCCCCAGCAGGATCGGGAAAAAGAAAATCAAAATTTGTTTCCAGATGGGGCCGTTGAGGATGTCCGCGGTCCCTTTCATTTTTATCATGTCAGCCGATACGCTCCTTTTTACGTTTGCTTGTCCAATAATAACACAGGAACAGCAGCGATGTCAAGCCCCAGGAAGCGGGGTAACAGCCGATAATTTTGTAGATATCGGGCCGATTTCCGATGACGAGCCAGACCCAGATCAAGCGGAATATGCCGATTCCGAAGCCCGTCATCAGCATGGGCGCAAGGGAAATCCCGATCCCGTACAGAAAACCCGCCATAAGTTCATAGAAGATATAACTCAGGTAAAAAGGCGACAGAAAGCGGATCATCAGCGCGGCGTTCCCGAGAACTTCGGCGTCATTTGTAAAGTAGCGGCAGAGCTTCGGTCCCACAAAATACGTGAAGAGAGAAATCAAGGTCGTCAACGCCACATTGATTTGCAGGCAGACGCGAAGGCCCTTTTTTACGCGATCGATTTTCTTCGCGCCGTAGTTTTGCGCGGTGAATACGGTAACGGCGACGCCGAAAGAGCCCACGATCATCGGAAAGACCTGCTCGATCTTGCGGTCCACGGCCCAGCCGGCCACGGCCGGCGTTCCCAGAAGATTGAAACTCGACTGGAGGATCACATTGGCCAAAGAAAAAGAGGTCGATTGCAGGGCTCTGGGAATTGCGATCCGAAGCAGTTTCGGGAGCATCAGCGGATGTATCCGGATTGCGGTAATTCTGACTTTCCAGACATCCCGGCTCAAGACCAGCGTACCCAGAGAAAGGACGGCGCACACAAACTGCGATATGACCGTGGCGATGGCTACTCCCGCCACGTCGAGGCGCAGGCCGACGACAAAAAGAACATTGAGCCCCACATTGAGGATCGCGCAGACCACAAGGAAATAAAGCGGCGTTCGGGAATCGCCGATTGCCCGGAAAACGGCCGTGCACATGTTATAGATCATCGTGAACACAAAGCCCCACGACACGATGCGCAGGTATCTGAGCGAATACGCGAAGGCGTCGTCGGGAACCCGCATCAGCGTCAGGATGGATTTTCCGAGGAAGAACATCGATACGGAAATGATAAGCCCCAAAATCGCGCTTACGGCGAGAGACGTGTGGATGGCCTGGGAAAGGGGCTTGTGCTTGCGGGCGCCGAAGTACTGGGCGATAATTACCGAGCAGCCCGAGGAGAGCCCGATGGAAAAACTGATAAAAATATTCATCATGTAGAAGGGGCTGCCCCCGACTGCCGCTAGCGCTTCCTTCCCCACGAAATTGCCTACGATCATCGTATCGGCCGTGTTGTAAATTTGCTGTAACAGCGTACCCAGCATGATCGGGAAGAAAAAAAGCAGCAATTGACGCCAGATCGGGCCTGTCAGGATATCCACGGAATTTTTCTTTTTCATGATTTGCCTCGCGATGTGCTATAATCCATACTATAACACAATTTTTCCCCGATTGCAACATCCGCGCAAAAAAGATTGAAAAAATGTCCGTTTCATTATATAATTGGAGCAGAAAGAAATTCCGCGGGAGCGACATATGAGCGTATTTCTCATTACCCGAAAAAAGGTCATGATCTCCGTAATGGCGCTTGTCATTCTTTTTGTTGCGCTCCTGAGCCGGTACGCGAACAACGGACATAAGATTGTTAAATACCCCGACGGCGCCATACAGCGGGATTACACCCTGAAAAACGGCAGACTGAACGGACCCGCCACTTGGTATTATGAAAACGGGACGCTCCGTACGGAGGGGGAATTCAAGAACGGCTTGAAACACGGCGGACGCAAGGAATATTATGAAAACGGGCGAATCAAGGAAATATCCGAATGGCGTGACAACAAACTCGAAGGTCTTTATCTCGAATACTATGAAAACGGCTGCCTCAAGACAAAAAGCAGATTTGAAAACGGGATGCAAAACGGTCTCCGGCAGGAATACGACGAAGAAGGAAAGCTCATGTCGGAAGCTTTCTGGAAAGACAATCGACAACACGGCCTTCTGCGGGTCTATTATCCCGGGGGGACAGTCAAGGTCGAAAGCAATTTCTTTATGGGAATGCAGCACGGCAATCGGAAGGAATATTATCCGACCGGAGAATTACGTGCGGAGGGAAACTGGATCGGCGACGCCCTTGAAGGCGTGCTCAAAGAATATGCCGAAGACGGGCGCATCCTGGCCGAAAGTCACTTTGTGAAAGGATTGCAGGACGGCATCCGTCGCGAATACTATGATACCGGCAAATTACGCTCGGAAGGGAACTGGCGCGGCGGCAGGAAAGACGGCCCCGTGACTTGGTTTTATCTGAACGGCAACAAGGAAGTTGAAAGCAATTTCGTCCTCGACAATCAGGAAGGTCTCCGTTACGACTACTATGACGACGGTTCTCTCAAGGCCGAAAGTCTGTGGCGGGACAACAAGCAAAACGGCGAAACCCGCTGGTATTATCAAAACGGACAGCTGGCTTCGGTCAGCCATTGGAAGGACGGCATGCAGGACGGCGCCCGGCTCGAATATGACGAGCAAGGCGCGTTTCGGGCTGAGAGTTACTGGATTGCCGACCGTCAAAACGGACCCATGAAGGTCTACGACGAGGAAGGGGTTCTCGAAAGCGAAAGCTGGTGGGCCGACAACGTTCCCGACGGCCTGACCCGGGTGTATTTTCCCGACGGCAAGCTTTATCTCGAGGAAAACTATATCAAGGGGCAACTTCACGGCGTTCGCAAAGAATATTATGAGAACGGAAACCTGAAAAGCGAGGGCCAATATAAAGAAGGACTGCCCGACGGTCTGACCCGAGAATACTACAAGAACGGAAAATTGGGCGGTGAGCTCAACTACCGCTCAGGCAAAGGCGACGGTCGCATTACCTATTACGACGAGGCCGGTCAACGTATCCTCGAGGAGCTCTATGAGGACGGCGTTTTGATTCAAAAAATCAAATAAGCTCCCTTTCGGGAGCTCAGAATTTGGCTTTTGTTCTATTTGTTCAAAACTTTGAAGAGAAACTCCCGGGTTCTTTCCTGCCGGGGCCGCTCGAAAAGCTCGACTGGCGTACTGTCTTCGAGGATGCGGCCGTCGTCCATAAAGAATACCCTTGTGGCGACATTTTTCGCAAAGCCCATTTCATGCGTTACGATAAGCATAGTCATGCCGTCTTTGGCCAGTCCCCGCATGACGTCCAGCACTTCCTTGATCATTTCGGGATCGAGGGCCGAGGTCGGTTCGTCAAAGAGCATGACTTCCGGATCCATGGCCAGAGCCCGGGCAATGGCAATACGTTGTTTCTGGCCGCCCGAGAGCCGGTTCGGGTATTCGTGTACCTTATCGAGGAGCCCGACCCGCTTCAAAAGCCCCATGGCAATCTCTTCGGCCTCGGCCTCGCTCAGATTTTTCAAGCGCTGGGGCGCCAGCATCAGATTCTCGAGAACGGTCTTGTGGGGAAAGAGATTGAAGAGCTGAAACACCATGCCGACCCGCTCCCGGAGCTTGTTGATGTCCGTGGCCGGATCCATGATGTCCATATTGTCGATATAAACATGGCCGGAGGTCGGTTCCTCCAGTTTGTTGATGCAGCGCAGAAATGTAGATTTCCCCGAGCCCGACGGCCCGATGATGGCGATGATTTCGCCCCGGTGCACGTCCTTGCTGATGTCCTTCAGGACTTTGAGCTCGCCGAAATCCTTGTAGAGGTTCGTAATTTTGATCAAAGGGCTTACGCCCGCGGGTTCAGTCACTTTCTCTCATCCTCCATTCCACGGCCCGCATGATTTTCGTAAAGATGGCGGTCATGATCAGATAAATGAGCCCGATGGCAAGCAAGGGCTCGACGCCGCGATAAGTCAAGCTTGTGATGATGTTCGCCGAGCGCAGCAGATCCACGCCGCCGATGAAGCCCACAATGGAGGTCTCTTTGAGGAGCGTGATGAATTCGCTGACGAGAGCCGGCAGAATTTTTTTGATGGCCTGGGGGATAATGATTTCCCGCATGGAAAGCCCGTAAGGCATGCCGAGAGCGCGTGCGGCTTCCATCTGGCCTCTGTCGAGACCCTGGATCCCGGCTCGGATAATCTCGGCCACATAGGCGCCGGAATTGATCCCGAAGGAAAGACTCGCGATCAGGATGATCGGCGCGTCCCGCAGAGATCCGATAAAGATGACGTTTGCCATGATCATCAACTGGACCACGGCAGGGGTGCCGCGGATCACGTCCACATAAAAGAAGCCGATTTTTTCAAGAGGATTGAATTTTTCCCAGCCGCGCACATGCTTCAGCGGATAGAATTGCGACAATTGAAAGAGCGCGCAAAGAACGCCCAGAATCAGCCCGATAAAGGCCGCCATCAACGTGCAACCCAGAGAAAACCCCAGTCCCCGTATAATATACAGGTATCGCTGGCCATCAATGAAGATGCCCTTCAATACTTCCAAGTATTCCATCTATGCCTCCCTTTTTGAAGCGATTACATTATGTATCCTACCATAAATCGGGCGTTCTGTCAACCAAAGATCTGTATTTACGGGCGATTTTTCCGAAAAAAATCTTCGGGGACTTGCGTCCAAAGGAAAAACATGCTATGATGATAGAGGAAAACATTTTGCACGCCCACAGGGGCATGGAGGGATAACATGAAAAAATTTTACAAGACGGAAGGCACCTGTTGCAAGGAAATCGGCGTTGATCTGGACGCCCAGGGACGCGTGGCTGAGGTGGAATTTGTCGGAGGTTGCGACGGCAATACTCACGGGATTGAAAATCTCGTCAAGGGCATGAGCGCCGAGGAGATCATCTCCCGCTTGCGCGGCATTGAATGTGGAAAGAAGGGCACATCCTGCCCAGATCAGCTTTCGAAAATATTGGAACTGGCTGAAAAAGAAATTTAGTCCGATAATTTTTTAAACTGTTCGATTGCGTATTCCAGCAAACTTTCCCTTTGATTTGCTTCAGGATTTTCAAGGACAAGGTCCAGACAGTTTTGTAAGACGGAACCCATTTCCGGTCCGCTTTTGAAACCGAGTCTTCTGAGATCGCGACCGTTGATCGCGAGGTCTTTGAGCGAAAAAGGTTCGGAATCCGAAAGAACTTCCCGGATCAGCTGCGCGGCCTCTTCGATTTTCGAAAAATCATAGGGGGGAAAGCTGCCCGTGATGTCGGCCCGGGCCAGGGCGATCAATTGAAGGCTTGTCTTAACGCCAACGCGATTGAGCAGTTTGCGCGCGGCGCTTTTGCTCCGGATATGCCAAAGCGAAAGATGTTCCCGGACAAGGTCTGTGACCGAGCGGATGACTTCCCCGGAATACCGAAGATTTTCGAGGCAGGCCTTGGCGATTTCCGCCCCTGTCCGTTCGTGACCGTAAAAGTGAGGGCCCGTTGGTCCGTTTGAATAGGCGGCGGGTTTTCCACAGTCATGAAAGAGCGCCGCCAGTCTCATGACCGGTTCCTCAGGTACTTTTTCCAAAACGAGGAGCGTATGACCGAGAACATCTTTACGGATTTCCGGGTGCTTTTCGGCAAATCTTAGCAGTTCGAGTAATTCCGGCGCGATAAATTCAATCAGGCCGGTCTTGATCAAATACAGGAAGCCGGTCTTCGGTTTCGATGAACACAAAATCCGGGTAAACTCGTCCCGGATTCTCTCTTTTGAAATCAGGCTTAAGCGGCCCGCGTTGGCGCAGATGGCCGCGAGGCTCCTGGGATCGATGCGGTCCATTCCTTTTTCCACAAGAATTCGGACTGCTCGCAACATTCTCAAAGGATCTTCTTCGATCCGTTTCTCAGAAGGTCCGATAAATCTTATTGTGTTTGAGGCAATATCCGCTTCGCATAGGGGATCGCCAAAGAGAAAATTTTTGCCGTCAAAGGCGATGGCGTTGACCGTGAAGTCTCTGCGTCTCAAATCCTCAAGGATATCTGAGACAAATTCCACGCCGGTGATTTTTCTATTCTCCGTGAAGGAAACATCCTTACGCATACGGGCGATATCATAGCTTTGCCCGCCTAAGGTGATCTTCACGACCGAGTAGGCTTTTCCGACCACGGCGGGAGAGCAGTCACGAAACAGGGATACCACCTGATCGAGGGAGAGATCCGTACAAAAATCGCAGTCCCCCGGCGCTATGCCCAGTAGCTTGTCGCGGACATAGCCCCCGACGATATAGCCTTTTCCCTTAGCTTGCAGTCGTCGTAGTATGCGCTCAATATTCTCTTCCAATTCGATTGTTTTCATATTTGGTCCGATAAATTTAAAAAAAAGTTTGCAATATATTATTAAGAAATGTCCGAATAAAGCATCTGCATATAATAATAATTATATGCGGTAAAATAATTTGAGTAAAATTTACTTTGGATAATATTTATTAATATTCATGGATAATTCTATCAAATTCGGCTTCACAAATAAACAGTCAAGTATAATTACGGTCTTGTAAAACCTCATTCAGAATTTGAATTTAACTCGGGAATCTTTTCGAGGGTCTTCTTCTCAATCAAATTCCTGGCGTTCACGTAGACTTCCGTTACTTTTGTATCGGCGTGACCGAGGAAATCCCGTATCTCAATCAGATCGGCGCCGTTCAGAGAGAGCTCGGTCGCCACGGAATGCCGGATGCTGTGGGGGCTGATGTCTTTAGCGATCGCTTGGCCCATATGGTGGATGATGTCATAGAGAGCCCGATAAGAGAGCGGCTTCAGGTGGTCGTCGGAAGCGGAAAAGAGATATCGTTCCCGAAGTTCCTCGGCGGATATCCCGCTTAATGTCGTCACGTAATCCTGATACTCAGTCAGCAGGCTTACCAGCTCCGGGTGCAAAGGCTTATATTGTTCCCTGCCGCTTTTCGTCTTTTCCAAAACGAGGTACAGGTTGCCGTCTCTGGACAGGATATGTTTGCCCTTCAGTTGCAAAAGTTCCGAGCTGCGCATGCCGGTATAATAAAGCGTGACCAGAATGACCATGTTTCTATAGTCTAGATGAGTCCCCACTTTATAAAGTCCGATAATTGTTTTAATGTCATCTTTAGAAATTTTTAATATACGGGTAAGGTCTCTTTGCGTTTTAAAAAGTTTGATTCCTCGAAAAGGATTGGTATAACCGGCGTCTGTAACGCCTTCAAGATGTTCAAGCTCTTTGAAGAGACTTTTCAAGGCAGACAAAATTGTATTGACAGAGGTTTTTTTCAGTTTTCGCTTTTGCAACAAGTACACAATATACTCTTCCGCATCGGACACAGACACATTGACCATCAAGGGAACCAACTCGTTACCGGAAATTCTCGATTCCCCTTCATAGACAAATTGCAAAAATTTCTCCAGATTGTACTGGTAATCTTTCAGTGTCTTTTCGGATTTGTATATTTCAAATAGCTGGGCGCCCTGATCCCGGTCGCCGCGCTTTTTTCTTGTGGCGGTCAAGCCACCCCTATAATTTTGTATTTCCATTTTAACCTCTAATAAATTATCGGACTTTTTAGGAAAACACTTGAAATAAACCGTATTTTATGATATTCTGAATCTGAGGTGAAAAGATGTCCGATACGAAATTGGATTTGCCGGTGATCAATAAAATGCTGGATCATATTGAAGCGGGTACGATCCCTGAAGGTCATACCTTCAATACCTATGCCATGGAGTTTTACGGCGCGGTCAGACTGTTGCCGCTCTCTAAATACCTGCATTCCCTACATCGGAACAAACGACTGCCCAAAATCATGTACTTCCGTAAAGCGGGCGAACTGCTGAAGGATACGGAAAGCGATCCCGAAGCAAAGGCCTTACTGCGCAGAAACGGCTATGAAAAAACGCCTGAGCTGGATTTCAAATCCATCCTTCTCTTAAGAAAAACCGATGTCCTGAGCAATTGGAAGAAAATCATCAGCTATTTTGACGGAAAAGGAACCATCGAAGAACTGAACCGGGCCGGCCGGCCTGTGCTGCTCCCCCAGGAGATTCGCCTACTGTCCGATTTTACGAAGAAAGCCCTCGATATCAATGACAACGAATTGAACTGGCTCATCGGGCTCTATCGCAAAATCCTCGATGAGAAGGAACTTTCCAAAGCTCTGCAGAAACTGTGTCGTCAACAAATCTCAATAACTCCAGAAGAACCCCTGAAATAAAAGACCGACAGCCAAGCCGGTTTTTTATTTTTATTGATGTACCAATAACGAAGAAATCAGGAAAGTCCTTTCCGCATAGAACATTTTTTTATAATCTGTTTAGATCCGAATAGAAATCTTATTATTGTGTCTATACATATGTGTACAATAATTGTTTTTGCCAAGATTTGATTTTTGAGCATAGTACAATAAGTTTTTGTTGCCTTCAGTCGACATGTTCTTCTCAACATTAAACGTGAAAATTTATTCGTATTTGTACACATATGCAAGCTTGTATAAATAATTATCGGTCTTTACATGCAGAAATTATTATACAACTACATCTTTGTAATAGTTATAAATTCTGAATCAGCTTCTTTTTGGGCGAATAATAGTTTTATGTTGTTATTGTTATTGCGAATTTTTCAAAATTAGACGTAAAATCATGTACATAAATGTTAATAATATGTTGTTGTGGTCAGGATATGTACACAGACAAAAATACTATTGTACTTCGACTAATCCTCTTTCCCTCTGGGCATTTGCAATGGCATCAAGATATAGCGGTAATCCTGACTGCCGTTTTCGGAGATTTCAAACATCGACGATTGATTCTTACCGTTTACTATAGGATTGTCCGTGATGTTGTCGAGATATTCCGAAAAGAACTTGCAATTGAGGGAAGCCTTGAAATCCTCGCCGGTCTTCATCATGTTGACTTTCTGGTTGATCCGGGCGCGTCCGGAAAAGGCGTTGATCATAGCCATCTTGCCCCGGAAATCAAAGACCGCGCCGAATTTGGCGTCGATGCTGGTCCGGGCAATGGTGATGACGCGTCTGAGGGCGCTCTTCAGCTCATCCCGGTTAAACTCCATCTTCTTGTCGTGCTGGGCGTTTTCCAGAATAAACTTATAATCGGGAAAAGGCATGGCAATGGTCCGGCTGATAAAACAGGCGTCCTGCCAGAGCACCAGCAACAATTCGCCAAGAAAGCCGAATTCTACTTCTTCATCGGAGTCCTTCAGCATCTTGCAGAGGATATTGACGGAATCCATGGGGATCGAGATTTCCTTTTCGAGGACGGAGCTCACAGGGGCGCGCAAATAAAGCAGACGATAGGAGTCCGTCGACACAAGATTCAGTTCGTCAGCCCGCAATACGAGCCTAAGACAGTTAATCGCGGGATTCTCAGTCGACTGGGAGGCCGCGAACTTCGTTTTTTCAAAATAGCGGGCCAAGTCTCGACCCTTGATCCGAAAGGCGATGTTTCCTTTAGGTTCGCTGATGATCGGGAAATTCTCGTCATAAAGAGTGGAAAATACGGCGTTTTGTACATGGAGATTGGAATCGCTCAGGGCGAACTCCACGTCCTCTTCTTCGAGGAGTTTGACATATTCCAGGAGCATGGCGGGTTTGATGACGATACTGCCCTCCTGTTCCACAAAGCCGGGGGCCTTACGAATCAAATCCACCTCGAGGTTTGTCCCGATAAATGTGATGGTATTTTTCTCCGCCTTGATCTGTACGCCGGCCACAATGGGCTTTACGGGCGTCTCCCGCAGAATGTTGGAGAATTCGCCCAATATGGTGATCAGGCTCTCTCTTTTGATGGAAAACTTCATGTTCCCTCCTTCAGCATTGAAGGCAGCGCGCTGCCTTTGATTACAACATGATCTGTTGCCAGTATTTGTTCTGCAATTCCAGGGTTTCGTTGATGTCTCGCAAAATTTGCGCCTTTTGAATCTCCTCAATGGTGAATACCGGCGTCGTTTCCATTTTTTCACGGGCCGGGACATTGAGCGACGGACAGCTGAGATAGTCGGCGATCTGCGCGTAAATCTCCGGTCGGTGGATGAATTCGATAAACTTGTGGGCAGCGTCCTTATGGGGCGCTTTTTTCAGGATCACAAAGGAATCGATATAGGCGACGCCGCCTTTTGAGGGCAACAGGTATTTGGTATTGGCCGCTGTCTCCTCGTCCAGCTCCCGCGTGATGTTGTCGATATAGCCCTGTACAACCCAAAATTCCCCGGTAGCATAGCCCTTTCCGAAGGATTCCGAGTCAAACTTGGCGATATTTTTCTTCCAGAGCTTCACGCGCTCGGCGGCTTTTGCGATTGCAGCCTCGTCACTGACGGTCTGGGGATAGCCCTCCATGGCCAAAGCCGAGGTCATAACCTCCCGCATGTCATCGAGGAGCGTCATTTTTCCGCGCAAATCCTCCCGCTCAAAGATCGAGTAGTCATCGGGCCAGTCTTTAACGTATTTGGTATTGATGGCAATCACGGTGGGGCCGATCACATAGGGCACGCCGTAATCGTTCCCAGGATCAAAATCCTGCATTTTGGCCATGATGCCGGGATCTATATTCTTAATCGTGGAAATTTTGGACTTATCCAGTTTTTCCAGCATATTTTCCTTGATCATAATTTCGTAATAATCGGCCGAAGGAACCACGATATCGTATCCGTCGCCGCCGGCCTTCAGTTTCGTGAAAAGCTCCTCATTGGTCGAATAGGTATCTTCGACGATCTTGATTCCGGTCTCTTTTTCAAAGGCCGCGTAGACTTCCGTCGGAATATACTCCGCCCAGTTGTAAATAAAGAGCTTTTTTTCCTCAAGAGCCTTCTTTTCGCCGCATGAAGCCAATGTCAGAACCAATAAAAAAAGATAAACAAGTTTTTTTGCCATTCCCGCCTCCTTTTATAAATCACATTTCCAAAGAAATGAAATCCAGTCTGGACATACGTGATCCACGTCATCCAGCTATATTATAAACTATTTGGACCCGAAAGTAAACGGAATTTTCATAAAAGTTCGAGGGATCTGATTTTCCGTAAATCTTGGCGCATAAAAAAAAAAAAAATTGAAAAAATGAAAATAGTTTTTGCTTTTTTTTGAATTTTGCGATATACTACTTGTGGACATAAGAACGCGGAGAGAACATGGAACAGATCGCAAGTCGTCAAAACGCGTGGATCAAGCTCGTAAACCGCCTGAAACTGAAGAAATACCGCGACCAAGAACGTTTGTTTCTCGCGGAAGGCGCAAAGTTTCTGGACTTTGGGCACAGGATCAGGGCGGCCTTTTGCGGCGAAAGCCTGTGTTTGAGCGACGCGCGGACGAAGCGTCTGGAATCCCTTGCGGACCGAATCTTCACGGTTCCGGACGCGATATACGCCCGGATCAGTTCCCTCGAAAACGCCTACGGACCCCTCTTGGTCTATCCTTATCTGGATATACCCGAGGAAAATAGCCCGCTGTCGGACTTCTGTGTCGTTCTGGACGGCGTCGGTGATCCCGGAAATCTCGGGACCATCCTCCGGACATTGGACGCGACGGGATTCGAGGACGTTCTGCTCAGCGAAGACTGTGTGGACATTTACAACGAAAAGGTCATCAGAAGCACCATGGGATCCATCTTCCGGATTCGCTTCCGCCGGATGGACCGGGCTTCGATTGCTGAAACACTGAAATCAAAGGGATACAAACTCATGGCTACCGCCATTTCCCCGGAGGCCGTCGACTATGATGAAGTCGATTACTCCGGCAAAGTCGCGCTTATCCTCGGAAACGAGGGATCGGGCGTATCGGAGGAGCTTCTTCAAAGCGCCGACATTCGCGTGAAAATTCCGATGTACGGTCAGGCCGAATCGCTCAACGTGGCGGTTGCCTGCGGCGTCCTGCTCTATCGGGCGCGGGCTTGTATCAATGGGAAATTGCGGAATGCCGACCGTTAAAGAGCAAAAGGAGAACCATTGCCGAAACTTCAAAAGCAAATCTGTCTGGCCTGTTGCCTTGTACTCCTGACCGCCTGCACGGCTTTCAGGGGCGGTAAGGCGCCGGATCAGCGGATTTCCAAATACTTCACCTTTGCGGAAGCCGTTCACAGCGACTACGCGAAGAAACACAACCTGATCAATTACCCGAAAAAGAGAAGCGTCCGGAAAAATATCGAACGCACCGCAAAGCGGATGGACGATGTCCGGGATCTCCTGGGCAGACCGATCGTCGTCACGAGCTGGTATCGCTCGCGCAGAGTCAATGACGCCGTCGGCGGATCGGATACTTCGGCCCATGGGGACGGATTGGCTGTGGATTTCTATCTCGATCCGGAAAACCCGCAGCGGGAATTCAACAAAATCGCGAATTCAAGGCTTTCCTTTGATCAGTTGATCTATTACCCGAGGGGACACCGAGCCCACATCGGATTCCGGAAAAAGAAATCCGATGAACGGCGGGAAATCAGACGAAGCGGCAGAAGATGAAAAAATCGAAATCCCTAAAATTGATGTTTCCCCTGATCTGTCTCTTATGGCTCAGCGGCTATAGTTGCGTAAGTATCGCCAAAACCGCTGACAATCTGCTGGATCTCTACGGCAATCCGTCGGTATTTGAAGGGTACCTGCCGATTTGGGACGGGGAAGCGGCTCTTGCCATCGACAGCGAAAGCTGGCGCGCCCGGGCAAAGGACGAGAGGATTAAATTCCTGATCATTCACTACACGGCGGCGGGAAACGAGACGAGCAAGCGGGCCCTGACCAGAGCCCAGGTCAGTTCGCACTATCTCGTGTCCGATGTGGCCGACGAAGCGGTCTTCAAGCTGGCCGACGAGTCCGAGAGGGCCTGGCATGCTGGGCAAAGCGCCTTTTACGGGAGGACGAACCTCAACGACACCTCGCTGGGCATAGAGATCGTCAACCGGGGCATGAGCGGCAGGACCTATCTGCCCTATGCGGGACATCAGATCAAAAAAACGGCCTGGTTGCTGTTGGCCCTCGTCAAGAGGCATCAGATCAACCCGAAATTCATCCTCGGCCATTCGGATATCTCTCCGGGTCGCAAGATGGACCCCGGGCCCACATTTCCCTGGGAAGCTCTTTACCGGGAATACGGTCTCGGCGCCTGGTACGATGAAAAAGACAAAAATGAATTTTTGAACGCATATACCGAAGAACAATTTGCCAAGGTAACGGCTCTGCAATACAAGCGGGAGCTGTATCGATACGGCTACGCGGTCGATTTGACCGACAAGGCCGATGAGCGGACCAAAAGCGTGATTTACGCCTTCCAGAGTCATTTTTATCCCGATGGCCTGTCGGGAATCATGGACAGGGAGACTTACGCGAGGTTGCTCGCCCTCAATAAGAAATATCCGGGACGGGATGTTCCGGGCGAAAAAAAAGAATAAGCAAAACACCACGAAAATGCAGGGGTGGCGGAATGGTAGACGCGCAAGGTTGAGGGTCTTGTTGACGAAGTCAGTGAGAGTTCGAGTCTCTTCCCCTGCACCAACTGAAAACAACGATTTTTTATAAAAAGGACGGCCAAGAGACCGTCCTTTTGCTTTATTTCATATTTTACTACTTATCAGCTTATTCGCCGAGCCACTTGGCCTCAATGGCTTTAAAGGTCCCGTCGGCCTTCATGGCGTCCATGTGCTTGTCGACCTCTTCCCGCAGGGAGACGTCTTCGTTCCGGAAGGCGATGCCGTCTTCCTCATTGGCGAAGGACTCCGCCGAGTACACGAGGAGGTTCTTCTTCGCGTTGTGGAAGCGTCCGGCGCTCTCGTCCATGACGACGGCGTCGAGCCGCCCGGCCTCAAGATCCAGCAAAGCCTCGGCGTTTGTGCCGTATTTGCGCAATTCTTTGAATTCCTTGACAATGGGATGGGACTCCACGGCCGTGGCGCTGGAACTCCCCAGCTGCACGCCCACGACTTTGCCCTTCAGTTCGCCGCTGGTCAGGTATTGTTTCTCTTTCCGGGAAAAAATCACCTGTCCGTCGTTGTGGTAAGCCTTGCTGAAGCTGACCTGCGCGGCCCTGGCGGGGGTAATCGTCATGCCGTTCCAGACCATGTCGATCTTGCCGGCCTTGAGTTCAAGAATGATGCCGTCCCAGTCACAGGACTTGAATTCCGCCTTGACGCCCATGCGTTTGGCCACTTCATTGGCAAGGTCGATGTCAAATCCCACAATGACGCCCTTTTCGTCTTTGAAACCGAAGGGGGCGAACGTGTCGTCAATCCCGACGATAAACTTCCCGTCCTTCTTTACCTTCTCCAGGGAACCGTCGGCCGCCCACAGGCTTGCCGCCAGCGTCAGGAGCAGCGTCAGTAACAGTAAAAATTTTTTCATGTTTCCTCCTTTATCAATTGATTTAACTATCGATTTGGGTAACAATATCTTTGATAGCGCCGTTTTCCATGACCACGATGCGGTCGGAAATCTGGTTGATAAACTTCATCTCGTGGCTCACAATGAGCATCGTGAGCTTCTGGCTGTTGCGGATTTCCTCGATGACCGATAGGACTTCCTGGACCATATCGGGATCAAGGGCCGAAGTGGGCTCGTCAAAGAGCAGCACTTGCGGATTTCGGGCGAGCGCCCTGGCGATGGCCACCCGTTGTTGCTGTCCGCCCGAAAGGGCCTTCGGATGGTAATCACAGCGATCAGCCAGACCGACTTTGTTCAAGAGATCCATGGCCACTTCGCGCGCTTCCTTTTTCGCGGTTTTATCGACGACAATCAGGGATTCCATCACATTCTGAAGCGCCGTCTTGTGCGGAAAAAGGTTGAAACTCTGGAAAACCATGCCCATTTTCCCCTTGGGGGGCGTCTCGATGACGCCGGAAGTCACGGTCTCAAGACCGATGATGCAGCGCAGCAGCGTGGATTTCCCGCCGCCTGATTTTCCGACAATACCGATGGCCTCGCCTTCACCAATGTCGAGATTGATGTTCTTCAGGATGAACTCGGCGTCAAAGCGCTTGTATAAGTCCAGTATGCGGATGATGTCCATTTAAAAATTCACCTTTTTTTCCAATTTTTTGAACAGCAGGACGACGATCGTCGAAAGGGCGAGATAAATGATCCCGCAGATGATGAAGGGCGTGATCGTAAATTCCCGGGCAAAGACCTCCCGTGCGTTTCGCAGGATGTCGTGCATGCTGATGACCGATACGAGGGACACGTCCTTGATCAGGCTGATCCCCTCGTTGGAAAGAGGCGGAAGGGCAGTTATCATGGCCTGGGGCAGGACAATGCGCCACATGGTCTGGGCATAGGACATGCCGAGCACCTTGGCGGCCTCATATTGGCCGGGGCCTATGCCCAGGATGCTGCCCCGGAAGATCTCGCAGAAATAGGCCGCGTAATTGATCACAAAGGTGATGCAGGCCGCGGCGAAGGGCGAAAGGACAATGCCAAAAACCGGCAGTCCGTAGTAGGCGAAAAACAGTTGCAGCAGCAGCGGCGTGCCTCGAAAGATCCAGGTATAGGTCTGAATCAGTTTCGATAAGGTCCGGCGTCTTGAAATCTCGCCGAGGGCGAAAAGAATTCCGAGGGGTACAGAAAAAATGATCGTTATCGCGTAGAGCGCGCCGATCAATTTCAGTCCCCCGAGGATGAAAATTACGTTATTCAGCATAGCAGTTTCTCCGTTCCAGTAATTTTGTACTTTATTTGACTAAACCAGTATACCGCATTTTCGGAAAAAAGTCAAGCAAATTCTCGATGGCGTTTTGATCATCAAGCCGCTTTACTTTAAAATCTTTGCGGGAATCAAAATTGTGAGGGGCGTAAAATGGCTTTTACAGAAGAAAAAGCAACAGATTGGGCGATTATCCACTTCAGTTGTTGAAATTTCAACAGGAGAAATATGATTTACATTTATATCGCAAAACCAATATTTTCGATACAAAATCTCCGGCGTTCAAGATATGTCAACCAGGTGTTCATTTGCGGACAAAATAATAAAGACCTTCAAGTGGAATGAAGGTCTTTATTTTTACATTCATTGATTTCCAGCTTCGCTTACGAAGCCCCAGATGTTCTTCTGCTCGATATTATCGGTTAATGTTGTCCGTAGAATGGTGGTGAAGTACTCAGGCTTTCTTGACTTTCTCGGCCAATGTCTTTCCGATCTTGAATTTGACGGCTTTCTTGGCCTTGATCTTCATCCGTTTCTTTGTTTGAGGATTAACTACTTCCCTGGCTGCCCGCTTTACAACTTCCCATTTGCCCCAGCCGACAAAAGTTACGGAATTACCTTTGACCAAAACGCTTTCAACGGAGTCCAGGAAGATGTTAATAGCTTTTTCAGCGTCCTTTTTTGTGTATCCGCCCTTTTCGGCGAACAAACTCACAAATTCTTTTTTCGTCATTTCTCCTCCTTAAAAAACTTGAACTTCTATGAATAGGTTTCCCTATTACTGAATTTGTACCACTTTTTGAGCGTTTTGTAAAGGAAAAAATTTGACATAATTTTTTGCAAAGGCATTTTTACGGGAGTCGCTGATCAGATACAGATTTTGTAGCTTATACTCAAATATGCATGAATTCAAGTCACAATTGAGATAGTGTCAAAAGCATGAACTTGTGTTCCATATATTTCATATATGGTAATCATATAATATTTCTATGATTAAACGCAAGGTATGAAAAAAGGCGGGGTTACCGCCTTACGTTTTCGTGAAAAAATCAGTTGAAATAGCTAACCGCCTTGTAAGGTTTCCGGTAGTCGAATTTCGATACCCGGATTCCGGTCTTTTTGGTGCTCGCGTGCACCACTTTGCCGTCGCCGATATAGACGGCCACATGACCGATGCTCTTGCCGCGGGTGTAGAAAAGCAGGTCGCCGGGCTTCATGTTGGAGAATGAAACCTCACGGCCGCCCAAGGCCTGGTCGCGGGATGTCCGGGGCAGGCTGATGCCGAATTTTTTGAATACGGACATCGTGAATCCCGAGCAGTCGGTCCCGTTGGTCAGGCTCGTTCCGCCGTATACATAGGGGTTGCCGACAAATTTCATCGCGTAGTTGACGAGCTCCTGACGCGTCCTCAGAGCCGTCAGCGATGGTGAGGCGTCCTTGGGGGAATAGAGAAAGCGGTTTGTAAAATCCATATCGATCTCTTCGCGCTCGCTGCGGGCCACGAGATCGAGGGATTCCTCAAAGCCTTCACGGATCCAGTTTTTGATCTCGGACTTCCGTTTGTCGAGTTCGGCCTTTTTGGCCAATTCTTCTTTGGTCTCGCCGGTATTGTTTCGTTTAATTTTTGGATCGTCAGCGGCCGCCGTGGTCTGTTGCGCGGTCGCAATGGCTTTGGCCGCGGCTGTTTCTGTTTTGGCCGCTTCCATCAGGGCTTTCTTGACCTTATCGCTTTCCTTCAATACTTCCTGTTGCAGGACGAGCGGCGTAAATCCGGCGACTTCCAGGTCGACCCGGGCGATCTCAATCGGGGATTCTTCTTTTACGGGCGCTTGCGCTTTGGGTGCCGAACGGTAAAAACTGAAAAAGGACTTGAACGCGGGTTCTCTCGCCTGGGCGAGCAACGGCAAAAGAACGCAAAAAAGCAGGCAAAAGCCTTTTCTTTCGCGTATCCGAATCCTGGAAAATTTTCCGGACATCCTGTTCCCTCCGCGTACATCTTTGTTTCTTAAGGATATTTTATCACGGAAATCAGCGGCCGTCAAGAAAATAATGCACCTGTTGTAATTTTGTTTTCACTATAGAGCTGTACTTTGGCCGGAATTATCCGATAAAGTGAAAAAAACAGTGGAAATATGCGTGAAAACTTGGTATAATCAAGTCATGATCATCAGGGAGGACCCATGCGCTTGAAAAAAATCCTCAGCCTCGTGTTCCTCGCGGGAATTCTGGCGTCGCTGCTGTTTACGCTGGCCATCAAAGGCGGCAAATTGTGGATTACTTCCCCCTTTGCCTTCTTTTATCCTGTGCGAGGCGTCGACGTCTCGTCCCATCAGGGTCTCATCGACTGGGAAGTCCTCGCTTCGGCCGATATTGACTTTGCCTTTATCAAGGCCACGGAAGGCAGTACCTTCAGAGACAGACAATTTTCCAACAACTGGCAAAATGCCGCCAAGGCCGGGCTCCGGATCGGCGCCTATCATTTTTTCAGCTTTGAGAGCTCCGGCGAAAAGCAAGCCGAAAACTTCATCGCCACCGTCGAAAAAATCGAACACATGCTCCCGCCGGCCATCGATCTCGAATTTTACGGCGAATACGGGAAAAACCAACCCGAAGCAGACCCGGTCAGGAAAAACCTCCGAGCTCTCTCGGACCGATTGGAGGCCCATTACGGCATGAAGCCCGTCATCTATGCCACGAAATCCTCCTATGACAAATACGTCGCGGGCTTTTTCCCCGACCACGATATCTGGATCCGGAACATCCGCTTCCTGCCGAGACTCAGCGACGGCAGGCCCTGGACATTCTGGCAGTATTCCAACCGGACGAAGCTCAAAGGCTACGAGGGGCAGGAAGATCATATCGACCTCAATTTTTTCCGGGGCGACGCCGTAAGTTTTCGGCGCTATCCCGAGGGCGCAGCCAGATCCAAGACCGCTCAGCGCTGAAAATACGAGACATAGTCCACGTGATGGGGGCCTTCCGGGAAGAGATGACGGTAGAGGGCGATAAAATAGTCGTCGGTCATGCTGGAAATAAAATCCGTAACGATCCGGTTGGGCTCCTCCCCGCTGTAATCGGGGGCGTCCTTGTCCATCCGGTTCTTCATCACAAAGTCCACGTGGTGATCAAAGATAACTGATTTTTGCCGCTTGAGCCGCACATCATCGAGCAGGCGTTCATAGAGAGCCTCAAACATGGGCTTTACGGTTTCGTCGTATTTTTCGAGAATAGAAGCGTTTTTATAGATCACTTCGTTGTTTTCTTTCTTCATTCTGATCAACTGACTGAGCATTTCCTCCCCGATCCCGATGTAATCTCTGCCGTAGCTGTGTATGACAATGTCGACGGCCACGTTCTGTAAAAACGTCGCGTGGTCCCGCACGTCATCGGTAAATTCCGACAGCCTTTCCACGGGAATAATATGCGCCTTTACAGCGTCTTCTCGGTCTTTTCCGACGTAGGCCAGCATATCGCAGATCCGGACCAGGGCCCCCTCGAGGGTCGAGGGCGCAAGGGACCCGATTTTCAGCTTCCCCAGCATGGCGCATTCGTCAAGGGTCTCGTCAAATGTAGCAAAATCCTTGATTTGGCTCCGATTTTCGTAACGGGAAAGCAAGGCCCCGTTGTGACAGAGGACGCCGTCCAGGGTCTGGAGCGTCAGATTCGCGCCGAATATGGTATCGAGGACCCGCACGCTTTGCACGTTGTGGTTGAACCATCTGCCGGTCTCCCGATGATAGAGCTCGTTCAGTATGGCTTCCCCCGCGTGACCGAAGGGCGTATGCCCGATATCGTGGCCGAGGGCGATCGCTTCGATCAGATCGAGATTCAAACCGAGGAGACGCCCCATATCCCGGGCGATACGGGAAACGAGCTGCACATGCAGAGCCCGGCGCGTAATGTCGTCGTTATGAAAAAAGGAAAAAACCTGTGTCTTGTCGGCATAGCGGTTGTAATGGGGCAGGTGCATGATCTTTTCCACATCGAGGGAAAAGGCCGGTTTCAGTATGTTTCCGGACAGATCGCCGTTTTCCTTCCGGCGTATGGCCGATTCGTTTCCCGTGCTGTAATCGAGCACCCGGAGATGCTCGTCCCGCCGGATTTTTTCCAGCAGCGCCCGGCTCAATTTCTTTTCCCGCATGTTTCCTCCACTCCCCCGGCGGCTGTGGCCCGTTTCCGTAAAAACGGCCGCCTGCAGATCCGCCATTTTGATTATAGCACAGTTTTTCGCCGCTTGCAAGAGGCAAGCGTCCTGTGTCCGCCCGATTTTACTTGAAATTTTCCGGATTTTGTGTTATAATAAGCTATAGCGGTTTTTTGAAAATGCCTTAAAATGTGCGAAAAACGTCCACAAAATCAGTAGAAGGATCGTGAAATCATGAGTGAAATGATATTAAGCGTAAAAGACCTCAATCTGACGGTGAAGGGAAAACGTCTACTCGAAAATATCAATTTTTCCCTGAGCAAAGGCGAGTATCTGGCCATCGGCGGGATCTGCGGCTCGGGAAAAAGCGTACTGATCAAATCCCTTCTGGGACTCATCACCTCGGGACTCACCGGGGAAATCCTGTATCACAATATCCGAAAGGACGAAGTAACCTATATCCCGCAAAACACGCTGGACGCCAGGGAAGACTTCATCGGCTCGGCCAAGGAAGTCATCGCCATCGGACTTTTGACCAAGCTCAAATGCGCCTGTATGACAGACGAACATTGGCAAAAAGTCGACGATGTGTTGGAAAAGCTCCATCTGACCGATGTAAAGGACAAAAAAATCAACAAGCTCTCCCAGTGGCAGCAGTTTAAAGTCAAGATCGCGCGCCATTTGATCTGCGATCCCAAGCTGCTTTTCATCGACTGCCCCTCTTCAACCTCAAACACGAAGCTGAAAAACGAGCTCTATAAGATTCTCAAGACCCTGTGCAGCGAAAAAAATATCACGATTGTCCACATTACGCCGGAAATCAAAGGAATCTCAACCTTCGCGGACAAGCTCCTCTTTCTGAACAAAGGGGACAATTCCTTCTGGTTCGGCGATTCCAAGCAGTATACGCCGGAAAAGCCCGTCGAAAAAGAGGCGTAACCGGTAGCCCATCAGAAAATACCCGCAGCGGGAGGCATACCATGAATTTAGTGATCCATGATCTGGACGCGAGGTCCCTCAAGGCCATGGTTCCGGATCTCAAGGCAGACCGGGTGATCGGCCCCGACAAAAATATCCGGCATTGTGTGGGCTGTTACGGCTGTTGGATCAAAACGCCGGGAAAATGCGTCCTAAGCGACGCCCATAACGACATGGCCCAATTGCTCGGCCAATCGGAGCGCGTAACGATCGTCAGCCGTTGCGTTTACGGCAGTTACAGTCCCTTCGTCAAGACAATTCTCGAGCGCTCCATCCCCTATCTGCATCCCTGTTTTACGGTCAAAAACGGTCTTATGCGACACAAGGACCGCTATGAAAAGAAATTTATCCTCGATGTGGTCTTCTACGGAGAAGGGATCAGCGCCGAAGAAGAGGAGACCGCCCGGGAACTGGTCGCCGCCAACGCGTCCAATATGGGGGCAACCCTCGGCGAATTGCGATTTACCGGCAATTCTCCGGCAAAGGAGCGTGAGGCCCAATGAAAATCGCGATGATCAACGGCAGTTCCAAGAGTCGTTCGGGAATTTCCGACATCCTGCTGGCCTATCTGAAGGCCATGCTCGAGTCGGCGGATTCTTTGGCCGCGTCAGCTATCCAGGTAAGTAAACTCAAAGACGGCAAGCTCAGCGCCGAAGAAACAAAGGCGATCGCCGCCGCCGATAGTATCGTCTTCGCTTTTCCGCTCTATGTGGACGGGCTCCCCGCGCCTATGCTCTCATGGCTCATGTCCATGGAGAACGCGTTTCCGGAAAAAAGGCCTCTGATCTATGCCGTGGCCAATTGCGGCTACTATGAAGGCATACAGAGCCAAACGGCCATATCGATACTCAAAAACTGGGCAGTTCGCGCCGGAGTCCCCTGGGGAGCGGCCCTGGCCGTAGGCGGAGGACCGATGTATTTCAGCGCGAAAATCGCCGCAACAGGGCCAGGAAAAGCCACTTTCGCGGGATTGGAGGCCCTCGCCCGGCATATACTTCTCCAAGAGACCGCCGACGATCGCTATACGTCCCCGAGCCTCCCGCGCTTTCTCTACAGCTTTACGGCGAACCAGCAATGGAAGCGGGCCATTCGCGCAAGGGGCCTCAAGGTCAGCGACTTGGGGAAAAAGGCTTAATCGAGGGCTTTCTTTTCGACAAGGACGCCCTTTTCATGC
The DNA here is from genome assembly GCA_031272775.1 of Fusobacteriaceae bacterium. NCBI lineage: Bacteria > Fusobacteriati > Fusobacteriota > Fusobacteriia > Fusobacteriales > Fusobacteriaceae > Fusobacteriaceae bacterium. The sequence goes on from JAISTB010000002.1 coordinate 40,646, forward strand.
GTATAGGTCACAAATCCGGGTTTTCCGCCCTTGGGCTTGCGGATATATTTCTTTTTCGTATAGTCCACCAAAACCCTGCCGCCGGGGGGAACCGCCGTAAACCAGGCGGCCACTTGGCAACCGGCCGCGATATCGTCTTCGGTGAAGGGGAGACCCTGCGTCTCCGGCAGGATCACATGGGCGCCGGGCACGTTTTTTCCGTGAAACCACAGGTCCTCGCGACCCGCCGTTTGCAGCGTCAGACGGTCGTTTTCCAGATTGTTCCGCCCGTAGAGAAACTTTCTGTTTTTGTAAATCACCTCGCCGTATCCCACAGCCTTCGACTTTCCGGAGGCTTTTTTGTTTTTCCGGTTGAAAACGTTTTCCTTGTCGCGCACGACGCCCTGCCGCAGGGCTTCTTCATAGATCAGCCGCAGGTTTTCAATGTCTCCCCCGCCGTCGATAAAAAAGAGCAGGCTGTCCAGCCAGTCCAGATCGGCGCGGATCTCCTCCAAACGTTTCATGTTTGCCTCAAGACCGCGTTTGGCGCGGTTATATTGCTTATAAAATTTATCTAAATTTTCCTTGGGCGTGAGTCTGATGTCGAGCGGGATGGCAATTTCTTCGTTCCGATAAAAATCCGCGGCTTTAAGATTAGCGTCTCCTTTATTGACCCGGTAGAGATTTGCCGCGAGGATGTCGCCCATTTCCCGAAAACGCTCATAATCTTGCCGCTCCGCTTTTTCCGCGTTCAGAATATCGAGAATTTTCCTGTCTTTTTTGATCTTTTTTTCGACCTGCCCGCGGAGATACTTTTTCATGACGTCATAGGCCCGCGAAAGCTGGAGGCGGGCCATATAGGCGGCGATCATGTCCTTGTAGCTCCCGAAGGTAAGTATTTCCTCGCCTGGAGCGGGCGCAAGGGGCAGCACCGTCGCCAATACAACCGTTCCCTTTCGCGTAAAAATCCTTGGATCGGGCGGCGCGTCCAAAAAACGGCGCAAATCCTCATAACTTCCGATCTGCTCGGAGCTTCTTTTCCCTATACCTTCCAATTTTTCCCGAAGAAGGGCGGGGAGACGGTCTCCGGCCTCATTGCGCCACGCCGCGAAATCTTCGGGCGTCACGTCATAGGGTGAATTTTTCCCCGCCAGGGCGGGCTTTTCATAAAGCGCCCCGGGAAAAAGCGGGCGTCCCTTTTCTTCGTCCAGATAGCGCCGTTTCATAAGATCGATGATCTGATCGACGTTGTCCGTAAAGATAAAATTGGAACGACCGCCCATCCATTCGAAATAAATCCGGTATTCGCGGCTTTCTCCGAGCTCGGTCAGTCGTCTGAAACGAAAGCGGTAGACGCGGTCAAGGCCCAATTGCTCGAGAGAGATAAGCTCGGCCCCGGGCAAATGCTTGCGCAGCGTGTCGGTCAAACCTCCCGAAGGATCCAGTACGGTCTCCTTTTCAGAGGCCTCGTAGAGAACGGGAAAAGCGCCGTCGCACGAAAAAACCAGTTCCCTCCTGCCGAAAAACAGCGAGAGAGAACTGTTGGTATTCCGCGTTATTCTGTGTATCCGGGTCCCCAAGAGCGATTGTTCCAGCTCATTTCGGATTTTTCGCAGGGACAAGCCGTCAAGATAGAGCATACTTCATCATTTTCCTCATTATTCCGTTTCGATACCGATCAAATTTCTGGCGTCGAGCACGTTGAGCTGCAGGACCGCGCCGTCGCCTTTTTCCAGCGTAAACATTTCCTTGTCCTTGGAGGGAAGCACCTTTAAAATCGCGAAATTCTCGATGCCGTGTTCGGCGAAATAATTCTGGACAATGGGCGTCCCCTTGATCTCCACAACGGAAACCTTGGTCCCGGCGGGAAAATCACTGACCGCCATGGGCTTGAAATGAGCGGTCTTGTTTCTCAAAGATTTGAGAATAATCTCAAAGACATGCTCGAAGACTTCAAGTTCCTCTTTAGGGATATTTTCGGTGATGCTGGCCATAATCATCTTGTGGTAATTGTTGTGATAGGAAAGGGCCCCGAGACCGGTCTTGGTCAGGGATACATAGACCTTCCGCCGGTCGATGTCCGAGCGACTTCTGTCGACGTAGCCTTTCTCCGTCAACTTGGAAATCGCCACCGTCGCCGTGCCCATGGTAATCCCGAGGCGGTCGGCCAATTCGTTCATCATAACGGACTCGTTGCCGATGGCGTCAATAATATGCAATTCCGTATGGGTCAAAGACTTGATCCCCCGTTTGAGGGCCATATCCTCGGTCCGGTAAAATACTTTGTAAAAACTTTCGAGTAATTCATTGATCCGATTGATATCCACCATTATCCATCACTCCCCGGGGCCGCAGCCGTTCGCTCCGCGACCTCCCGTAATTTTTTGATTCTTTCCGCGTAGTCCCCGCCAAAGATATAGGTCCCGGCCACAAAGACATTTGCTCCCGCTTTTGCGCACTGAGCGGCCTCCGTTTCGGCGATCCCGCCGTCCACTTCAATATCGATTCCCGGGGCAGCTGCCCTCAGGTCGCGGATTTTTTTCAACGTCAGCGGGAGAAAGGATTGCCCGCCAAAGCCTGGATTCACGCTCATCAAGAGGACAAGATCCACATCGGGCAGCAGGTAATCGAGGACGGAAAGGGACGTCGCCGGATTCAGAGATACTCCCGCTTTTCTCCCGTTTTTTTTGATCTCCTGAACGACTTTATGCAGATGATCCGTAGCTTCCACGTGGACGGTTATGGTATCGGCCCCCGCTTCAGCAAAGGCGCCGATGTAACGTTCGGGCCGGACAATCATCAAATGGACGTCCAGGGGGAGGTTCGTACACGTCCGGAACATCCGGACCGCGGAAACGCCGAAAGTGATATTGGGTACAAAGCAGCCGTCCATAATGTCCACATGGATTTCGTCGGCGCCGGCGGCGTCAAGGGCCCGAATCTCGTCGCCGAATCGCAGAATATCGGCCGCCAGTATGGAAGGCGCGACGCGAATTTTATTTTTCATGTTTGTTCCACCTCGTCCGGGAGAGCTTTTGAAAGACCTTCCGGTAAAATTCATAACGCATATCGGAAATCTTTCCCGCTTCGACGAGCTTTTTGACCGCGCAGCCGGGCTCGTCCATATGCCGGCAATTGAGGAAGCGGCAGGATTGTTCGGTCCGCAGGAATTCCGGGAACAGCGAGATCAGGACATCGGAATTTTCAATATCGGGAATGTCCACGGAGGAAAATCCAGGCGTATCGATGATAAAGCCGTTGACATCAAAGGGAATCAGGCGCGTCTCTTTGGTGGTATGACGGCCGGTCAGCTTCCGGCTCGTTTCGCCGGTCTCCATATGCACATGGCTCTGGAGCACGTTGACTACGCTGGATTTCCCGACGCCGCTGGGACCGCCGAAGGCGCTGGTGGCCCCTTTGATATACTGTCGTACGTCTTCTATGCCGATATTCCAGTCTCTCGAGATATAAAATACTTGAATTTTGAGATCTTCCAAAAATTGTAATTTTTTTTGAATTGTCTGCAATTCATTTTTGGACAAAAGATCAATTTTGTTGATCAGGATAATCGGGGAAATCCCGTAATAAAAGCTGTTGAGCAGCAGAATGTTCAGTTTTTCAAAATCAAGATCGGGATTTTTGACCGCGAACTGGATCAGGATATAGTCGATGTTGGCCACAAGGGGTCGTCCCAAAAAGTTCCGGCGTTCTTCGATGGCGTCGATGGTCCCCTCGGGGGAAAACTCCACGATATCCCCAACAACGCAGTTATCGCGTTTTTCGCTGCGTTTCAAAATCCCCCGGAGTCGGCACTCATAAAGCCTGCCCTCCGATTGGACATAATAGAACCCCTGCACTTTGTTTGTGACAACGCCTTTAATAAGATCACCGTCCGATTAACGTTTGCCGTGGATCAATTGCCCGTGGCGTCGGGGATATCCGCGCCGATTTCGTTTACGGTCGTCGTACCGTCGGCGTCCCCGGCGTCATCGCCGAGCCGCTCCACAGGCCGCTCCAGATCGCTTTTATTGACCGTAAGGCTGATGGCCGTTCCGGCCCGCACCGTCACACCCGGCAGCACGCCGGCTTCCGTGACGACGTTATTGTATTTGTCCTTGATCTTTGTCATTGTGATCTTGCCGACCACGAGGGAGCTGTTTTGCAGGGCGGCGGTCGCCTCATCGAGCGTCAGGCCCACCAGCGTCGGCGCTTTGACTTCCGTAAAATTGGAATTTCCACTAATAAGAAAGGAGATCTTGTCGCCCCGACGCAGCAGCGTATCGGTGGCCGGGTCAGTGGAAAGCACCTCGTTTACGGCTTTATTGGTCATGGTGCTAACGACCCGCTCGACCTGGAGACCTCTCTGCAAGGCAATGGATCTGGCTTCGAGAAAATTCATGCCCACAAAATCAGGCACTTCCACGAGGGCGCTGCCTTTGCTGACCCAGACGCGGATGTTCCGGTGGATCTTGACGACCTGTCCCGGTTCCGGTTCCTGCAAAAAAATCTCGCCGACCGGAAGCTTCGAATATTCTTCACCCACGAGCTTGACGTTGACGTTCTGACCGGCCATGGCCTTTTGCACATCGTCGTACATCAGGCCCAGAAAATCCGGCGTATAATAATAGGTCTCGTTGAAATATACCCGCTCGGCGATCTTTACGACAAAAAACAGCGTCCCGAAGACGCAGAGCCAGGCCGAAAGCGAAAGCAACAGGGATTTTTTCACGCTGACCTCCGAAATCCCTCCGTTATCCCGCTCACGGAGGAATTCATGTTTGATTTGTCTCATAAAAAATTTATTTTGCGAAATATCGAAATCATTATTTGATCTATCTAATCATATCACAAATACCGAAAATTTTCAAGCCTACCGGATAAATTTTCGAATCTTTTCCCGCCACGGAAAAATCCCCGAAAATAAGAACGAAAAACTGTAAAAAATCTTGCCTTTTGTTGATTTTTGAGGTATAATCAGGTACTGGAGGGAAATCATGGAACGAGCCCGCATGAAAAATCTGATGACCTGGAAGAAGGGAAAACGCAGGAACCCGCTGATTTTGTATGGTCCGGCCCATACGGGCAAGACCCGTCTTGTGACGGACTTCGGGGAAAAACAATATGGATCAACTTTTTTATGGAATTTTTTCAACAATAAAAAATTATCAGACATTTTTAGAAAAAACCGGGACCCCGAGTCGATCATTCAAGGACTCGAAAAGCTCTCAGGCCGGGAAATTGCCGCCGAAGACACGCTTCTAATCTTCGACGAGATCGAAAACTGCCCCGAGGCTGTGAACAGTCTGGACGCCTTTGCCGAGAGCACGCCCCAGTACGATATTATCGCGACTTCCTCGCTTTTGCCGCTGGCCATCGGCGGCGAGCGCTTCAATTTTCCCGAAAACGCCCTGACGCTGAAGCTCTTTCCAATGAGTTTCAAGGAATTCCTCTGGGCGGCCGGACAGAAAAAACTCGTCGACGAGATCGAAAATTCCTGGCGCTTTCATTACCCGATGTTTGGACAACTCCATGAGACGGCCCTATCCCTGTGCCGCGCCTACATGAGCTGCGGCGGCATGCCCGCTTGCGTGGAGGCCTGCCTTCAAAAGGAAGCGCCGGAAACCCTGAAGGCGCTGCAAAAGGATATCCTGGCGTCCTGGGAAGACGACATGGCCCGCTACGCCACACCCTACAAGACTTTCCGGACCATGGCGGTCTTTGAGAGTATGCCGGGGCAATTAAAAAAAGAAAACAAGAAATTTATGTATACGCTGCTCCAGGAGGGCGGTCGCTCCAAATCCTATGAGTTTTCCATGAACTGGCTCAAAAAAGCCGGTTTCGTCATCCAGAGCGGCAAAGTCAAAGAAGGAACGCAACCGCTGACGGCCCACCGGGATCCGCAGTCCCTCAAACTCTACAACGCCGACGTCGGTCTCTTGACGGCCGCCGGGAACTGGGACGCCGACGCGCTCCTGGCCGACAGCCTCGAGAACGGCGAAACGAAAAAGGCCATCCTCGAGAACTACGTGGCCCAGGAACTGACCTGCAACGGCTATACGCCCTGGTATTGGGAATCGGAAGGGAAAGCGGACATCGACTTCGTGATCCAGCGCGCCGACGCCGTGATCCCCATCGAGATCCGGGCCGGAAAAAGCGCCAAGGGAAAGAGTTTCTCGGTATTCCTTAATAAATATCGTCTCAATTACGGGATCGAGATCTCCGAGCGGAATTTTTCGCTGGAGGGCAATATCCGCCATATTCCGGTATACGCGGTTTTCTGCATTTGACGCGCCTTAGCGCGTCTTCAAAAAAAAACAGAAAAATCCTTGCGAAATTCCCCCGCGGGTGATAAAATAACTTGTATTTTCATTGCTTAACGCGCCATGACAAACTGTTAGGAGGAAGAACGAATTGGAGTACACAATCGAAGTGATGATATCCCGGGACAGGATCGAAAAGAAAATCAAAGAACTGGCCGAGCGGATCGAGCGGGACCACAAGGGAAAAGAGCTGATTTTTATCGGCCTGCTCAAAGGCTCCGTGATCTTTATGAGCGATTTGATCAAGGAGATCAAGCTCCCGATCATGATTGATTTCATGAGCGTTTCCAGCTACGGCAGCGGCACAAAAACCACAGGAATCGTCAAAATTTTGAAAGACATAGACTTTGAGGTCAAGGACAAAGAGCTCTTTATCATCGAGGACATCATCGACAGCGGCCTCACGCTCAAATACGTCAAGGAGTTTCTCCTGGCCAAAGGGGCCCGGAAGGTCCATATCTGCACGCTCCTCGACAAGCCCCAGCGCCGCAAGGTCGATATCCGAAGCGACTATGTGGGCTTTGAGATCCCCGACGAATTCGTCGTGGGCTACGGACTCGACTATGCCCAGAAGCACCGCAATCTCCCCTATGTCGGCAAGATCGTCGTGAGAAACGGCGCCGCCGGCGGACAGGGCAAATAATGGCCTTCAGGGCGAAAAAAAAATACGGCCAGAATTTTCTCGCGGAAAAAAGCGACATCCTCGGGAAAATCATCGATACGGCGGAAATCGGCAAAGATGACTGCGTATTGGAGATCGGTCCGGGACAGGGCGCGCTGACGGCATTACTTCTCGATCACGCCTGGGCCCTTACGGCCGTGGAGATTGATCCGGATCTGGAAGAGCGACTACGCAGGAAATTTGCCGGCTACGAACGCTTTGAGCTCATTATGGCGGATTTTCTCACGCTGGACTTGCGAGCCGGACTCGAATCCTGGCGGGATCAGGGAAAGCGCGTCAAGCTCGTCGCCAATATCCCCTACTACATCACGTCGCCGATCCTCCGAAAGCTCATGGAATACCGGGACTTGCTGGACGGGATCTTCATCATGGTCCAAAAGGAAGTAGGGAAGCGGATTTGCGCAAGCTCGGGCAAGGCCCGGGGCGTGCTCACGCTGGCCGTCGAATATTACGGCGAGGCAAGCTACGGTTTTACCATCGACCGGAGCGCATTTACGCCCGCGCCCAACGTGGATTCGGCTTTTATCACGATCCGGCCGTGGAAGGACAGGCGTTGGGAACAACAGATCGCCGGAGAACTGTTTTTCCGCTATATCCGAACCGCCTTCGCCGGCAAGCGAAAGACACTTTTGAACAATCTGGCCGTCCTGGGAATCTCCAAGGCGGAATTGAGCGCCATATTGACTGAATTGGGCATCGACGCCGCCGAGCGGGCGGAAAACGTCTCCATAGCGCAATTTACGCGGCTGATCCCGAGACTCGAAGCCGCTCTCGGAAAGTGAAGGCCATGGAAAGCTACGAATTCAAGATCCAAAGCAGAAAAAACGATATTGATTTCATCAATAAAATCGTCGAATCCTACGAAGGCGTCGGTTTTATCAAGACCGTAGACGCGGCGCAAGGGCTGATCAGCTTTATTGTGACGCCGGACTTTATCGAAACGGCCCGGGAGATCGTGGCCGACCTGAACCGCCATCACGTGGAGACCCGCATCGCCTCCGAAGGGAAATGGGACGGCGTCCTCTGAAAGCGCGTATTTTCAGAGATTTTGGCTTCACCGGAAAATATTTTGAGAAATTTTTTCAAAAAAGGGTTCTCAGAACACCCGAATTATGATATAATAATTATTGCGGATTTCCGTGAAAAAAACAGAACGGACGATCCGACATCGCGAAAAAAGCTTCTTGGGTGATAGAAAAGCGGTAATTCACCAGGCTCTGACCCTGGCATGCGTAGGTTCGAATCCTACTCACCCAGCCAGAAACCAAGGCCTTTGGGCCATAAAAAATCCTTCCGGCGCGGAAGGATTTTATTTTTCGGGATTTTCCACGAGTTTGTAGACAATCTCGCCTTTTTTGATCATTTGCAACTTATCCCGGGCCAGCTTTTCCCGGTAATAGGCTTCATTGAGCCGCGAGACCTCCGTCTGGCGGGCCGCCAGTTTCTTTCGTTCCTCGCCGATCCGGGCGTTCAGCTCGTTTCTGGTCTCGGTCAGCTTCCGGATCCGGAGAATGCCCTTGTAGATTTGCGGCCATTGCAAATAGAGCGCGACCGCCACGACCGCGAAGCAGAGGGCATTTTTGATAAATTTGCCGTTGCCGGGGGGATTATTTGCCATGACGCGCTCCTGGTTCAGGTCTCAGAGGCAGCTTTTTTGATCTGCGAAAGCTTTTTTCTGATCATGCGTTTGGCGACCGGAGAAATCTTGTCCACAAAGAGGACGCCCTCAAGGTGGTCGTATTCATGCTGGGCGATAACGGCCCGGAAGCCTTCGAGCACCATGGACTGGGGCCGGCCTTTTTCATCAAGGAACTCCAGCCGGATTTTTCCCGGGCGCTTGACATTTTTGTAGACGCCGGGGACGCTGAGACAGCCTTCCACAAATTCCATAAGTTCTGTAGTAAGCGGTGTGATCACGGGATTAACGACCATTTTGACGACGTCTTCCTCCGTATAGCACACGAACATCCGCAGCGGAAAACCGACCTGTGGCGCCGCAAGACCCACGCCGTTTGAGGCTTTCATGGTCTCCGCCATCTCTTTCAGGATCGTTCTCATCTCCTCATTGACCTCGGGCACGTCCTTCGCCCTTGCCCGCAGGGCCTCATTGCCATATTTCAAAATCGTATACACGACTTCAGCTCCTTTCAATCTTCGCTCCGCGATTTCTATTATATCAGATTTACGGGGTCAATATCAACGGAAATCCGGATATTTTTTTTCGGCCCCGTTTTTTCCGTCCCCGTCTCCTCGAGTATAGCGCCCAATTTGCGCTTATAGGCCGCGATTTCTTTCTTTTCCCCCTTGATAAAGATATTGTAGCGGTAGCGGTCCTTGACCCGGTAGACCAGGGACTGCATGGGACCCAGGATCGTGACGGCGTCGTCCGCGATCCGCGTCCGGAATTCCTTCACGAAGGCCTGCAAATCTCCTTCGGAGGGGGAGGAAAGGCCGATATTGATCGTCCGGGAAAAGGGGGGGTAGGAAAGCAGTTTCCGCGTCGCCATTTCCTGCCGGTAAAATTTGTCGTAGTTTCCGTCAAGGATCGCGGTAAACGTATGGTTTTCGGGCTGATAGGTCTGTACGACGACCTTGCCTTTGCGCTCGCCGCGCCCTGCCCGGCCCGCCACCTGGGTCACGATCTGGTAAGTCTTTTCCCCCGAACGGAAATCGGGAAAATTGAGAATCGTATCGGCGTTGATGACGCCCACCAGGGTCACGTTGGGGAAATGGAGTCCCTTGGCGACGACCTGGGTGCCGATGAGGATTTTGTATTTGCCGGCCGCGAAATCCCCGTAGACTTCGGCGTAAAAATCCCGCTCCCTGGCTTTTTCCGAATCCACGGAGACCACGGGGACGTCAAAATATTTGCGGATTTCCTCTTCGACGCGCTCGATGCCCTTGCCGCTGTGAACGAGGTTCGTCCCGCCGCAGACCGGACAACGACCCGTATAGGGCTTTGTCTCGCCGCAGTAGTTGCACTTGAATACGCGTCTGCCGGCGTAATAAGAGAGCTTGATGGAACAATGGGGGCATTCCTCCACGGCCCCGCAATCCGTGCACTGGATATAAGTCGAATAGCCCTTGCGGTTCAAAAACAGGATGACTTGCTCCCCGCGCCGCAGCGTGTCCCGGATCTCCGTCAGGAGTTTTTTGCTGAAATAAATATCTTTTTCCCCGCGCATATCGACGATCTCCATGGTCGGAAGCAAGGCGTCGTTGTAGCGTCTGTCGAGGGAAATGAGATTGAAGAGACCGGATTTGGCCCAGGCGTAGCTTTCCACCGAGGGCGTGGCGCTTCCGAAGACGACGGTCAAGTCTTCGAGCTGGGCCCGTCTGAGAGCCACGAGCCTCGCGTGATATCTGGGGTTCGAATCCTGTTTATACGTCGTCTCATGCTCCTCGTCGAGGATAATGTACTTGAGGTCCCGCACCGGGGCAAAAACGGCCGATCGTACGCCCAGAACGATTCTTTTCGCGCCCGTATAGAGGGCGTACCATTCCTTCCCCCGTTCCGCCGGCGTGAGCTTGCTGTGAAGTACGGCCACGGCGTCCCCGAAGGTCTCCCGGAAGCGCGTGACCAGCTGGGGCGTCAGAGAAATTTCCGGTACGAGAAAAATGCTGCCCCGGCCTTCGTCAAAGGCGTGACGTATCACTTCAATATAGATCTCGGTTTTTCCGGATCCCGTGATCCCCCGCAGCAGATGATAGGGCTTTTCTTCTTTCAATATGGCGTCCCGGGCCGCTTCCTGTTCGGGGGTCAACGTAACGGCGCGGGGCTCGCCGGGATATTCCGGCTCGCCTTGCGCGCCTGAGGGCTTTCGTTTTCGGGTTTTTCCCTGCATGATCCTGTCGATCCGGACTTTGAGATTTTTCGGCAACACGGCCCGGATGATTCCCGGAAGGCTGCACAGATAATAGTCCGAGATCCAGCAGAGTAACGAAATATAAGCGGGCGTTAGGCGTATTTCCCCCGGAAGGGGCGCCGTTATCGGCAGGATTTTGTATTCATGATGTTCGGCGGTATCGGGGCCGATGACGAGGCCCGAGGCCGTCTTTCCCCGGAAAGGGATCTCGACCCGCTCCCCGGGCTCATAGCGGTCCTCAGGATCGGCATAAGTAAAAAGCCCGTTGGTGTTATCGGGAAATATCTTGTAGTATCTCATGGATTCCTCTCTTGCGCGCTGATTTCCTTCAACAGGAACGAGGATTCGGCGGGAATATCGATTTTGATCTCGTGGGTCAGGACCACTTTGACGGCCTCGACGCCGAAGAGGGCCGCTCCCGGCGCGGGAGACTGACTCTCCACAAGGCCGGTCCCCTCGATTTCCGGGGCAATGCCCGTATCAAAGAAAACATTGATGACTTCCCGGGCTGAAAGTCCCGTGAGATCCGGCATACGGTTGCCTTCAACGCGCCGGCGGTTAGGTTTAATGATGCCGTTGATCTCAGCGGTCGTTTGACCTATGCTCTTGATTTCCATGGCTTCGGCGCTTCCCGCCGGCAAAATGCCCTTGATTTTGATGATCCGCTTGCCGATTTCCGCAAAGACAGGGGCCGCTACGGCGCCGCCGTATTTTTCCTCGATCTTTTTGCCGCGGTTGGGCTTCACAAACATGACCAGAACGACGTAAGCCGGTTTATCAACCGGGAAAAAGCCCACAAAGGACGCGAGGTAATCGTCGGGGAGATAGCCTCCCTTAGGCGAGGCGATCTGCCCGGTGCCGGTTTTCCCGCCGATCCGATATCCCTTGATCTGGGCCCGGGTTCCGGTCCCTTTCTGGACAGCCTGTTCCAGCATGGATTTCATGAGTTCCGAAGTTTCGGGCTTGATGACCGTATCGACGGCCGCGGGTACGTTTCGCCGGATCACGACGCCGTTTTCGTCCTCGATCCGCTCCACGAGGTAAGGCCGGTATCGTACGCCTCCGTTGATGACCGCCGCGAAGGCGACCGCCATCTGGATCGGCGTCATGACGATCCCCTGTCCGAAGGAGCGGTTCACCTTCGTCAGGAGATTCCAGCTCTTCATGGGGAGATTGCGGGGGCGCAACTCATTGGGAAAATCGACGCCGGTCCGCTCATAAAAGCCGAATTTTTGCAAATAATCCTCAAAGGTCTTATTGGAAAATTTCTCTCCGACCTGGACCATGCCGGTGTTGCTGGAGCGGGTAAGGATTTCTTCCGCGGTGATGACGCCCTTGAGGGTCTTCGTGGTCTCGCGGATCGTGTGCCCGACCCGGGTCAGGGTCCCGTCGCCGATATTGAACGTATCGCCGGGCTTGACGAGATCTTCGTTGAGCGCGGCCGACATGACGACGGATTTGAAAATGGAGCCCGGTTCGATCTGGTCCTGGAACGTCCCGTTACGCAGGGCTTTCCCGGCGCTGTAGAGCGAAACGGAGGCAAGGACCCTGCCGTCCCGGGGGTCCAGCACAAGGCCGTAGGCCGCCTCCGCCTTTGTGGCCGCGAATTGCTTCTCGATCTCCTCGGTCAGGACGATTTGCACGTCGCTGTCTATGGTCAGGTAAATGTTCTTGCCGTTGATTTGTTTCTGCATGACGGGTTCCGTGGTGGGGATGCTCTTGCTGCGGTCCCGGACGACCTGCCGGTCCTGTCGGGCCGTCTTTTCCCGCAAATAAGCGTCATAGGCCTTTTCAATTCCGAAAATGCCGGTTTTTTCGTCTTCCGCCCCGTCCGTATAGCCCACGTAGCCCACAATATTGCGGTAGCGTTCGTTGATCCGCTCCACGGACTCCCCGAAGTAAATCTCGTTTTTCCGGAGGCCGTTTTTTTCGATCAGGTCGCTCACCGTATCCCGCTGCCCTTCCGTGAGGTTTTTTTCGATCCGTTTATATTTGCGATTGATTTTGGCGAGCTCCACGAGGGACGCGATAAATTCGTCCTTGTCGCCGCTGATGAAGGGCAGGTCAAAGATTTCGCCCAGTGCCTTGGCGATTTCGGGTTTCGTGTGGATCCGGCTCGGGTCCACGGCCGCCTCGTATGTCGTGCTGTTCCAGGCCAGAGGCCGCCCGGCGCTGTCAAAGATTTCCCCTCTGCGCCCTCTTCTCAGACTGAAGGCGCCGCTTTGCCTGCGTATGGCCTCGCTGTAGGCGTCGCTGTTTTTGAGCTGAATATGGATCAGTCGGCAGACCGCCAGCAGGAAGAAAAAGAGGGCGATCCGCGACGACAGCAGGGCTCTCGTCCCGAAATAGCCGTATTTACGCTCTGATGGGCTCTTGTGGAACACGTAGGCGAAGTAAAGGAAGAAAAGGAGGGCGTAGATCAAGGGAAAATAGCTTTTTTTCACCAAACAAAAACAGATTATGACGACATTTGCGACGATAACCGCTAGTTTTATGGTATTTTTCAAGATCTCTCCCCAATTGAGGGATCCTCTCTGTTCCAAGACGTTCTTTCCTCCCTGACAGTCATGCTTTATACCAATAGTATAGCATTTTTCGGGGAGAATGAGAAGGGGTTTATTGATCCGGGCGGGAGTTGCTTCCCCCGCCCGTATTTTGGCTGAAAAAATTCAATCGCTTATTCTACTTGGGGATTACCGCGAAGACCCGGCTCGTAAAGCCTGTGCCGCCCTTGATTTTCGGGAAGGTCACAAAGATCACGCCGCCCACCGGAGGCAATTTGTCCAGGTTTTTCAAGAGCTCCACATTGAGTTTGCCGCTGTCCAGCACGTAATCTTCGCCGATGAAGCCGACGGTGGAACCGGTCACCGCGGAATCGGTATCGGCCGTCTCATGTCCGACCGCGGCCACATTGCGCTCGCCCACTAAAAACTTCAGCGCTTCGAGATCCCAGCCGGGATAATGGGACTGTCCCTTCTTGTCTTTATTTTCGTAGGTCTTGATATCCCGTTTGGACCAGTCGCTGCGGAAAGCCACAAAGGCCCCCTCGGGGATCTTCCCGTATTTCTTCTCGAAATCGAGAATATCCTGTTTTGTCAGCACATAGTCGTTGTTCTTGGCGACCTCGGCCGATTTGTCAATGACAACCAGCTTGTAGGCCAGTTCTTTGGGGCCGTAATCGTCGGTCTGGCGACCCTTGGGGTCAAAATGCGCCGGAAAATCCGTGTGGGTGCCGTATTGACCGGGCAGCGTGTACTCGTAGGTCAGGAAGGTGTTGCCCGTCGTTTCAAAGGTGTAGATGGCCTTGACCTTCAGGTCCTTGAAACCATGCCAATGAGGGGTCTGGGGGCTCACGTCGAGGCTCAGGTCCACCCACTCATACTTGTCCTTGACTTTGTCCAGCTTTTTCCAGAGCGCCTTGCTCTCTTTGGCCGATGTCAGCGTAAAGGCAAGCACAAACAGCGTTAAAACCAGCAATAACTTTCTTTTCATTCGTTCACTCCTCCTGTGTCATACTGTATTTTCAGTCTGCTTATACAATAAATTCAGACCTCATCGGTATCATAACACGGAACGGGGAGGGACGCAAGGAGATTTATTTTTTGTGAACTTTGGGGTGGGATTTCTCAAAAATGGAGACAGAATTGATGGGAAACATACATTTTGTTCTGGGTCAGAACGATGAATCTTGACTTCGAAGTTAAAAAAATCTTTTTTGCCCGATTGCCCATAAATTCAGGCCAGTTTTTGTATACACTTCATTTTGACATTTTATTGCTTGACATGATTGCCATAATGGGATAATATGTAAGTTAATAAAAACGAAAAGAAAAATCGCATCATGTTCTACCTCATTCGTTTTGGAATTTTTGAGACGAATATTTTTATAATCACGGCGAAATTGCCGGAGGGAGGATCCCATGAGAAAGAAAAAGAACGCCAAAAAACGAGTGACGGAGGAGATCAAAATCGTTGTCCGGAGCCTAAAACAAAGGTTAATGGCTGTTTTTTTGCTTTTTCTCATGCAGGTTCAGCTCTTTGCGGGCATTGTACCTGATCCCATCACCATAGGAACACGGGTCACAACGACATCAACCGGAATAGATCAGGTCGATATTGCAAGACCCAACGCCAACGGCACATCCTATAACGCTTACAAAGAATTTGATGTTGACGAGAAGGGGCTTATTCTCAATAACAACATTTATATCGTGGTGAATACAGAACTTGCGGGCCTGATCGCCCGAAACCGAAACCTTGACGGCCCTGTCGAGGCAAAACTCATCATCAATGACGTTACAGGAAACAAAGGCTCGACCATCAAAGGAATCATTGAAATTGGCGGCGCCAAGGCTGATGTCGTGATCGCCAACCGAAACGGCATCAATATCAACGGCGGCGGGTTTATCAATGTGGGATACGCCACGCTGACAACGGGCCGTTTGACCATGAAAGACGGCGATTTAGCAGAAATCCAAGTAGATCAAGGGCATCTTGGGATAGGATCCAAAGGACTTGACGCCACACGTCTTGAATCTTTGGATATAAGCGGAAAAACCATAGGAATTGACGGTCCCATCAAGGGATCGGACCAGACAAAGCTCAGGGTATCTGCCGGATCCCAGAACATCAATTACCGGACAAAGAAAGTCACCAGCAAAGGAAAGACCTATGAAGGCGTTGCCATTGACGGCAAAGCCTTAGGGTCCATGTACGCCGGTAAGATTGATGTCATAGCGAATGACAAAGGCGCGGGCGTCAACCTCAAAGGAGATTTGATCAGCCTTGACGATATGACCTTGACCTCAGGCGGGAAACTCACCACATCGGGCAAGGTGAAAAGCGCCAAGAAAGTACGCTACAAGGCTGAAAAAGCAGTACGTGTTGAAAATGAACTCTATGCCGGAGAAAAAGCGGAAATCAAGGGCGCTGAGGTAGAGCTTGCGGCAAAAGTTGTGGCGGGCTATGAAAATAGCGGCACAGGCGTATTGGCTCTGGAGATTACCGGAACCGATATATCGAGTACCGGAGAAATCGAAGTATTTGGCACAGCCAAAGTCACAGGCGAAACAATAACCAATTCCGGGACCTTCGTTGCCGATGAAGAAATCGCCCTTGCGGCAGGGAACACAACCAACAGCGGCGAGATTGCCAGCGGAAAAGTAGGGATTACAGGAAAGACTCTGGACAACAGCGGCGTCATCCAGACCACGGACTTGAAAGTGGTTTTGGCCGGAATAACCAATAGCGGCCTGATCCAAACAACCGAAATTGGACTAACCGCAGATGAAATCACGAATTCTGGTATTATTTCCGTTGAAAAAGGCATCAGCGCCAAAGGCTCAAAACTTTATAATGCAGGTGTCATCACAACGCCTGGAGCGCTTCATTTTGCCTATGATGAAATGGGGAATATCGGGGGTCTTCTCTATGGTGAAAAGGAAATCGTCCTTGAAGGTCTGACGCTTGATAATACCGACGGCGTCATTTCAACCTTGGGCAATATGACCCTGACCATAAAGGATATCACCGGAAAACGCGGGACGCTATCTGCGGAAAACCTTGCGATTACTTCAGATAATCTGAGTAATGAAGAAGGGACAATTCATGTAGCGAACTTCGCGGCCGATCTTGTGGGGACGCTTAATAACAATGGCGGCGCCATCGTAAGTGAGAAGAGCATCCGGATCACCGCAAGGGATCTTTTGAGCCAATATGGAGTAATTTATACCGACGGAGAACTGGTTATCACCACCTCAAATCTTCTGGATAATAAAGGCGGAACCATCGTAGGTATGCTTGATACTCTGGGCGGGAATACGCTCATCAACGAAGAAGGCCAGATTCTAACCAATAAAGAGTTGACGCTCGCAAGCCTCTACACGAATAATACTGGCGGGGAGATTTTCACTCCCGAAAGAATAATCATCACCGGAGACACATTCGTCAATGACGGCGGATACCTCCATACCAACAAAGGAATCACAATCACCGTAACCCGGGCAAGCAACAGGGACGGATTTATCTTGTCCGACGGTCTCACCAAAGAAATGCTTGCCGCCATGGAAGAAGCGGCAGCCGCAGAAGACGAACCCGCAATTGAAACTCCGACAGAAGAAGAGCTTCTTGCCGAAGTTGAGGAAGAAACCCCCCCCGAACTGGCGCTTGAAGAAGAAGCCGAAGTCATTCTTTATGACGGAATAGCGCTTATCGCCAATACATTGGATAACACCAAGGGCATAATCCGAAGTCTGGGCGATCTTGTTATTACAGCGGATACCACAAACGACGGCGGCGCATTGATCGGGGCCAATATTGATTATACCGGAAATTTACTGAATAAAGACGGGACTGTTTCGGCAAGCGCCATATCCATAACAGGGAACATCACTGGAAACAGCGGCGGGAGCATCGCAGGCACAACCATTGCCATTGTGGGCGCGACAAACAACAACGGCGGAATCCTATCGGCTGGCACAATTGACGTAACCGGAAATGTAACAGGAAATGCCAATGGCATAATTACAGGCCAGACGCTTACTATTGCGGGGGCGGTCAATAACAACAGCGGCACAATTCAAGCCAGCACGATTGACATTACCGGAAACGTGACAGGCAATGCCGATGGTACGATTCTTGGTCAGTCCGTGGCCTTAACGGGATCCGTCAATAACAACAGCGGAGACATCACAGGCGAAACCGTAACCATAACCGGATCAACCAGTAACAACAGCGGAACCATTCAGGCGGGAATCTTTGAAGAAACAGGGAATCTCACCGCAAACGCCAAGGGAACCATCGCGGCAGACACCATCGAAATCACAGGAAACGTCAATAATACCAGCGGAACCATTGAAGGAAACGAAGTCGCACTTGCGGGAACAGTCACCAACAACAGCGGAACTTTGCGGGCAAACGAACTTGAAATCACAAAAGGCCCCCTCACAAACGCCTACGGCCTCATTGAGACCGGAAACCTCACGGCCAAAATCGGGAACTTCAACAATAATTACGGGACAGTTACGGGTTTAGGCAGCATCATCTTAACCAATGTATCGAATGACCACGGAAAAATCATTTCCGACAATTATATTGAAATCACGAACTCCGGAAACCTCAATAACAATTACGGCGCGATTGAAAGTAAAAGCGCCGAATCAGGTGTAATAGTCAATATCGGCGGGACACTTCTTTATACAGGCGGCCATATCACCTCATTGGGGACCGTATCCGTCACCACAGGCGGGGACATTGTTCTTGATTCGAGACTTGAAGGAAAAGTCGCGACCATCATAGACGCCAATACGATACGTGTCACAAGTCAAGTTGACCGGACAGGGATTCTGGAGTTGACCGGACGAAACGGCTTTGACCTCCAAGCCAATGTTGCGGCAAAGACATTGAGTCTCACCACCAATGTAGGACTTACCGTAAACCATACGTTAAACGGCAAAGAAGGCCTTTATATCAACGCCCATTCGCTTGAAAACAGCGGCCTTTTGACATCGAACGCCAATACGGCCGTAAGACTTGGGAAAATTGACGCCGACGGAAACGTCCAGTATACGGACGCAAACCAGCTCAAAAACTATGGCACAATCACCTCCGGCGGGGATACCATTATTATAGGCGGCCGCCTCTACAATTTGAACGGGGCCACCATAACCGCCAAAACGAATACGATCCTTATGGGAAACCATCTGGATAATATCACCACAGCCACAAGAGATGGAAACGCCGTTACAGTAGGGACAGGAAGCAAAATCACGGGAACGAACGTCCAAATCCAAGTATCGGGGACTGTCATAAATGGATTCTATGACGTCGGCGGCACAAGTACCAGAGCAGACGGAACCATCAAAGACAACCGGACAGTCACAGGCGGCGCATTTGGCACAATTGCGGGAACAACCGCAACCCAGATCGAAGCCGGAAACCTCCAAAATCGGGGCAATATCGGATATTCCGGAAAAGGCGCGACTTATATAGAAGTAACAGGCCAACTCAAAAACGAACGAACCGGGAACTACGGCAACGCCAACATATTGGGCGCAACCGTTGTCGCCATAGGAAAAGCCGGAGTCATCAACACAGGGGCATTAATCAAAGGAACGACCTCAACCTATGTAGCGGCACCCAACGGAACCATAGTCAACCAGTCCACCGTCAAAGACGGCGCGGTCATCTATACCCATCAAGAAGAAAAGAGCATCGAAAATAGCCGCGTATATGACGATTACCGTCTTGATGAAGAAATCCCCGGCTTGAAAGGGCTTACCATAAGCCGGAATTCTCAAACGACCATAACAAACCTGACCGGCTTACCGGCAGATATCGTAGCGGCCTATAACAGCGCCAAAGCGGCCGGAAAGCCCGTACGAGTAGCGGTATCTTACAGAGCGGGCTATTCAGGCGGCGGTGATAACGGCAGCGAAGAACCCGGGGTATATACGTTCGAAGTTCTGGAAGCCTACACGGTAGTTGATATCAGAGGCGAAGGACTCAACAACATCGGGACCATAGAATCCGATGGAATTGTAGTCCTTGAAGGGAAAAACATCACCAATATCGGGGCCAAGATCGCAGGTATTGGCGGCACATCCATCAAAGCCACGGAAGACATCAAAGACACCTCAATTGTCGTAAGCTATTCCTACAAGGGCAGCGACAAATATATTGAAGACAACAGTTATTACGGCAACAAAGACTGGGATGAAGCCTCGGGAACCTTCAATATCTCAGGCCAAATCGGCCAAGGCGGCACAACCCAACTCACGGCAGGCCGTGACATCAACCTCATCAATAGCTACGTGCAAGCGGCCGCAGACGTTGTGCTTTATGCCGATCGGTATATCAACAGCCTTGCGGTCAATGATACCCTGTACCGATACGACTATGACAAGAGCAAGAGCGGCAGTATAGTAAAAACGACCAGAATAAAGACATGGACCATAGACGATAAGTACGCCAACGGGACGGAAATTTACGCAGGCGGCAATATCCTCATGAACTATGGGGCGAAAGACGCTGACGGCAAAGATCTTGCTTTGAAAAACCGAGGCGTTTTCCTGCAAGGAACCGACATGTACGCCGAAGGCGGGATTGCCGTAAAATCTTTGGGCAATATCTATACCCAAGGGACCAAAGACGACCTTTACCACTATGACTACAGCAAAAAGTCCCGCAGCCTCATCGGAATCAAGATCAGCTCATCCAGTCATTCACGGACAGCCGACTACGAAAGCTACAACCTCACAAATTTCTACGGCAGTACCGGGTTTATGATGGATTCCAATGATAAGCTCACCATAGAAGGGGCGTCCATCTACACGAACGGGAACCTGTATCTCAGAGGGCGTAATGGCGTAGAGCTCCGGCCAGGCATGGCGTCAAGCTATTATCTTGAAGTCTACAAGAAAAGCGGCCTATCCGCGAATCTTTCCATTGGGAAAGGCGGGCTTTCCGCAGGTATCGGCTACGGAAAGATGAAAAGCGTCT
>JAISTB010000003.1 GCA_031272775.1 Fusobacteriaceae bacterium
CCCACTCAATTCGCAGCGCATTGGCATTCACAATGGTCGCCGCGTCAGTCAGCGGCAAGCGCACATAATACTGCCCGAACTCTTCCGACGCCAACATATTCATCTGGTGGTCCATCAACCACATCCCGACTTGCGCGACCTGGCAGGGAAAATCCTCAATTTCGATCGCGTAAAACTGTCCGACGTTGACCTTCAGGAGATTCTCCACAAAGAGCGTATTCTGCAAGGTAGCCCGCTTCATCCGGAGGATGTCCAACTCCAGGAGCCGCAATTCCCGATACGTGATGATCAAAAAATTCCCGCAACCCGCCGCCGGATCGAGGAACTTCAGACGGCTGATTTTTTCGTGAAAGGCGTCGAGGGCCCTGGCGCTTACCTTGACCCGCTCGAATTCCTCCCGCAGATCATCCATAAAGAGCGGATTGATGAGCTTCAGGATGTTTTCTTCGCTCGTGTAGTGGGCCCCAAGTTCCCGCCGCTGGTCTTTGTTCATAACCCCCTGAAACATGGCCCCGAAAATGGCCGGCGAGATCTTGTTCCAGTCGAAACCCGCGCAGTCGATCAGCGTCTGCCGCATCTTGTCGTTGAATTCGGCCAGGGGCAGAACTTTTTCGAAAAGCCCCCCGTTGATGTAGCGGAAGCGCAGGAGTTCAGGCGAGAGCAGCGTCCTCTTTTCCCTTGTTTCCGGCGGGAGATTCAAGACGTCAAAGAGCTTCCCGAGCCGTTCGGAGAGATCGGATCCGTCTTTTTTGGAATTCTCCAGATACTGCAAAAAGGCGCCGGCGGGAAAGATCCCCGTATCGTCGGCAAAGAGGCAGAACAGCAGGCGCACGAGATAGACCTCGAGGTCGTGTCCCTCGTAGCCGTGAGTTTTCAAGGCGTCGTGGAGCCGCGCCATTTTTTCGGCGGCCTTGACGTTGACGTCGAGCTGGGTCTCCGGTTCTTTATCCGTTTCCGAAAATCCCGCCACATCGGAAAAATGTCGGATATATTTTTTCAGGTCCTTTGTCTTGAAGGAAACAAAGGCGCTGGCGGAGCGCCGTTTGAGCTGGATCGTTTCAAAATCCGAGACCATCCAGAGATCGGGAACCTCTTCGGGCGGCAAGTGGCGCATGTATTCCCCCAACTGCTCAAAAGCCGCGTCAAGGTTCTTCCCCCGGGATTTCATCTCGATGGCGATGGTCCCCTTCCACAGGTAATCGATATAGCCCGTACGGCCGTCGGAAAGCGGAACCTTGTACTCGAAATCGCCGACCCCGAGGGGGTCGTTCACTCCGAAGACCTGCAGGAAATCCCTCTCGAAGGACTGGGCCTCGGCCTCCTCGTTCTTCGCGTCCTTCCATTTGCCCGCAAAGGCAATCGCCCGGGCAAATACGCCCTCCCAATTCACAACGGCCATCCGAATCCTCCTTTATCCTTTACTGCCCATATTATACCGGTTTTCGGCTCGAATCACAAGAAAAAATGCAATTTCCCCCTATCACAAAAAGCGCGATTCGGCGATCGCGCTTTTTGCCTTAACGCATTGCCTGCAGCTTATTCTTTTAAAGCCACCCACCCCATAACCTCGGCCGGATAGTTGGTGATGACGCCCTCACAGCCCCAGGCCGACAATTTTTCTACCTGCTTTTTGCGGTTTACGGTCCAGACGTTGACGCCGATCTTCCAGCGGCGACACTCGTCCACGACTTCTTCCGTCAGCTTCCGGACGTCGGGATGATAGTACGCGAGGCCGAAATTGTCGCAGTAGGCGCCCGCCTGCCCGATCCCTTCGCCGTCGGTCAGTGCGCCGCAGGGAATACCGGGGGCCAGCTCCCTTATTTTCATCACCGACAAATGGTTGAAGGACGAGAAGAGCACGCGGTTTTCGAGGCCGTATTTTGTCACTAAGGCCAGGGTCTTTTCCTCGATGCCCCGATAATAGTACACGCTGGTTTTGAGCTCGATATTGGTCACGAGAGCCTGCCCCGCCGCCCACGCGCAATATTCCTCAAAGGAGGGGACGGACTGGAAGGCGTAGGCAGCCGGTTTTTCCATGCTCAGGCCCCTCTTGGCCGCGTTCAGCTTTTGGATTTCCGCCAAGGTCAGATCGCGCACGAATCCCGCGCCGTCCGTGGTCCGGTCCACCCGCTCGTCGTGGATGATCACCACTTCCCCGTCCTTTGTGAGCTGGACGTCCAGCTCAATGCCGTCGCAGCGCGTATCCGCCGCCTTCTCAAAGGCGAGCATGGTATTTTCGGGATAGCGCCCGCTATACCCTCTATGGGCGAAAATTTTCATAGGATTCTCCTTTGACCCTTGATATGCTTAAAAAATCAAATTCGGGATGAAGAGGCTCACCGCGGGAATAAAGGTCACGAGGACCAGCGCGATGAGGAGCGCGAAGATGAAAGGCATGCATTCCCGGACAAATTCTCCCAGCTCGCAGCGCGTGATGGCGATGCAGGTGAACATCATGGAGCCGAAGGGCGGTGTCAGGCCTCCGATCATGATATTGACGATACAAACGAGACCGAAATGGATCGGATCGACGCCAAGGCTCTTGATGACGGGGACAAGCAGGGGCGCGAGGATAATGAGCGCCGCGCCGCCTTCGAGGAACATCCCGATGATCAGGAGCAACACGTCGATGATCACGAGCATGATCCACTTATTATGGGTGATGTTCAATAAAAATCCCGCGATGGACTGGGGAATCCGCTCCCAGTTCAGGTAGTATCCGAAAACGCCCGCCGCCACAATGATGAAGACCACGGTACTCGTCCCCTGTATGGTCTCGTAGAGGATCTTCGGGATGTGCTCCCATTTGAGCGTGCGGTAAATGAATATGCCCACAAGGGTGCAATAAAGGACGGCCACGGCCCCCGCTTCCGAAGGGGTGAACATGCCTATTCTGAGACCCAGGACGATTCCCAGCGGAAAGAGCAACGCCCAGACGGATTCCTTGGATTGCGCGAGGAATTCCTTCAGCGTGGCCTTCCGCGCCCTGGTGGGCGCGTATTTGCGCTTTTTTGAGATAATGTGCACCGTCACCATCAGACAGAGGGACATGAGAATCCCCGGCGCGTAGCCGGCCGCGAACATCTTCCCCACGGACACTTGGGCAATGAGCCCGTAGACGATGAGGTTGATGCCCGGCGGGATCACCGGGGTCACCGCCGAAGACGCCGCCGTAATCGCGGCCGAAAAGCCCTTGGAAAAGCCCCGCTTTTCCATTTCCGGCACGAGCATCTTGCATTCCATGGCGGCGTCGGCGTTGGCCGAGCCCGAAACGCCGCCCATGAGCATACTCAGGAGCACGTTGCACTGGGCGAGACCTCCGGGCAGGTGCCCCGTCAGCACGTCGGCGAAGCTCATCAATTTTTCGCTGATCCCCGCGTAGTTCATGATGGAGCCCGCCATGACGAAAAAGGGGATCGCCAGAAGCGGGAAAGACTGCGCGCTGGTCACGAATTTCTGGAAAATCAGATCCACAGGCGAAGAGGTGTTGATGGCCCCGAAATACAACATGGACGCCGCAAAGAGCCCGAAGGCGATCGGGATCCCCGAAAAATACAGAAAGAAAACCAGAAATACCGGTATATATGAAATCACGGCGTCCCCTCCTTGTCTTCCAGCTTGCCGGTTTTTTTGATCCGAAGCCCGTCTTCATACAAAAATTTTACGGAGTAAATGAACATCAAGACGAAACTCACCATGAGGGACGAGCTGATCCAGACTGTGGAAATGCCCAGGACCGGCGTGGGTTTTTGATAAGACATGCTCACATAGACAATGCTCACATAGCCCATGTAGCCGGTGATACAAGTCAGCATCACGTCGACGAGCAGCTTCATGAAATTTCTCCCGTACCTGCCGAGTTTATTCACGATGATGTCCACGCCTACATGGCCCCGGCGTTTGTAAAAGGCGGCGGCGCCCAAAAAGACGCTCCAGACGAAGCAGCCCGTGGCCACTTCCTCCGACCAGTACAGCCCGGTTTTCACAAAATATCTGAGGAAGACGTTGACGATGACGAGGATCGTGGTCACGATGATGGCGAAAGACGCCAGGATCTCCTCAAGGTTTCGCAAAATCAATTCCTTGGTGATTTTCATATCCGGTTCCTCCCGAAACGCCCGGGGGCGTAAAAATGGAGATGTTCAAGTTGCGCTGTTTTGTTATTTCGCCGGTCTCTTGGCGATTTCCGCTTTCAGGATGTCGTAGATGCCGGGGGTGACCCCTTTCATCTTTTCGTAAACGGGTTTTACGGCTGCGCCAAAGGCGGCGTTGTCCACGTCGTTAAACTTGATGCCGTCTTTTTCGAGTTTCGCTTTGTAGCCGTCGTAATTATTCGTGATGATCTCGATCATCTCTTTGGCGTTGGCGGTAAATTCTTCCTGAATAATGGCCTGGTATTCGGCGGGAATCTTGTCCCAGACTTTTGTACTGATATAAACGCCGCAGGTACCGAGAAAATGGTTCGTGAAAGCCATATTTTTCGCGACTTCCGCGCTGCCGTTGGTCGCGTAGGCGTCCATGGTCCCTTCGAGTCCGTCCACAACGCCCTGCTGCACGGCGGAGATCGTTTCGGAGAAGGCCATCGGCGTAACGGTCGCGCCCATGGCGGTCAGCGTGTCGATAAAGAGCTGGCTGCCCGGCGTTCTGATTTTCATGCCTTTGAGGTCGGCGGGGGTCTTGATGACTTTATTGGTCATGAGGCTCCGGAAACCGAAAATGTAGTCGAGAGCCAGGATTTTGATGCCCTTTTCTTCGGCTTTCTTGATCATGGCTTTGACGAGATCCGTCTGAATCAGATAAATATACTCGTCAAAATTCGTATACATCATGGGGCCCACGAGGGCGTTGAAATCCGGCACATAGTCGCCCAGATAGGAAGGATCTTCCACGGAAATGAAATCCGCGCCCCGGACCACTTGTTCGAGGCCGTCCTTGTACACGGCCAGCTGGCCCTGAGGGTACGTCTGGATGTCGATGGCGCCGTTGGTGCGGGCTTTGATGTTTTGCGCCGCTTTATCAATGGATTTTGTCAGTTGTTCCCCGGGCGCGAAAACGTGGGAGCACTTCAGCACAAGTTTGAAGTCTTTGGGGGCCGCCGCTTTGACCACGCTGCCGAAGCCGGTCACTACAAATGATACCAGTATTGCCAATCCGAATAACCATGCAGTTCTCTTTTTCATATATCCTCCTTTTTTAGTGGGGGTTTTCCCCTTGTGAATGTTCATTTGTCACAAACCCGGTTTGTTCAACAAATGTTTACCTTGTTATTGTCCTGATTCAAGTATACCACATGGCTAAAATATTGTCAATATATATTAAAAGAAAACATTAAGTCTATATAACAGACAGTTCGCCACAAAACTATTCTGCGCCGACCCCTTGACTTTTCCGTTGAACTATGTTAAACTTTATTATCGCAGCAGAATTCACCAGGAAAAGGAGGCCGATATGGCCGCTCAGAAAGCAACTATACGGGAAATGGCCAAATTGGCGGGCGTATCTCCCGCCTGCGTATCCATGATCCTCAACAAACGAAATTTACAGCGCTTCTCGGAAGAGACCGTCAAAAAAGTCCGTCAGGTGGCGGCCTCGGTTCAGTACAAGCCGAAACACCTGCGGCCCGAAGGCGGTTTTGTGCGCATCATCTGCCCCTCGGTCATGAATCCCTACTATTCGACGCTGATCCAGAGCATCGAGCAGGAGGCCATTGAACGGGGACTTCGCACGTCCATTTGCACGACGTACTGGGACAAATCTATCGAAAAGGCCCTCCTCGACGAGGCCGTGGCCTCCCGGGAGACCTTCGGCGTCATCTTCGCCATGATCCCCCAACAGCCCGAACTGGCGCGAAAGGCCAGCAAGCAGATCCCCGTGGTGGCCGTAGGAGACCGCCTCGACGATCTGGGCTTCGACACCGTGGAAATCAACAATTTTCACGGCGGGGAGGTCATTGGCAACCACTTGATCGAGCTCGGTCACAAGCGGGTGGCCTATATTTCAACGGCCCTGAACGAAGAACACTCGGCCCGGGTTAGACGCTGCGAGGGCTTGCAGGCGGCTTATCACGCCCGGGGCATGGAGGGGGCCGTACGGATCTTTTCCGCCGAGATTCCCTCCTATATCGAGCTCAATACGACGAGTATCGAATACGACACGGGCTATCAGCTGACCCGCAAGTGCATGGCCGAATACGGGGAAGCCACGGCCCTCGTGGTCGTCAACGACATGGTGGCCTACGGAGTCCTGGACGGCTTGGCGGATTTGGGCTTAAGGATACCGGAAGACGTCAGCGTATGCGCCTTTGACAATATTTTCCCCTCGCGCTTTTCGGGGATACAGTTGACGACCGTGGAGCATTCGATCCAGGACCGCGGCCGGAGCGCCTTCCGGCTCATCAGCGAGCGCTTGAAAAATCCCGATTACCCGGCCCACGCCGGGGGCATCAACCGGGTCGAGCACATGGTGCAGCTCGTGGCCCGAAAAACCACGGGCCCGGCCAAATCTTGAAAGAAACCAGCCAGGAAATTCTGCCAAAATTCAACCAATAAGAAACGCGGGAGGTCATATGCAAAAATACTTGGTCGCGCTGGATCAGGGGACAAGCAGTTCCCGATGCATCGTTTTCGACAAAGAGGGGAGCGTCATTGCCCAGGCCCAGCGGGAATTTACACAGATTTTTCCCCGGGACGGGTGGGTGGAACATGATCCCCTGGAGATCTGGTCAAGCCAGCTGTCCGTCCTCGTGGAGGCCATGGCCCGGGCGGGCATAACCCACGGGGACATTGCCGCCATCGGCATTACCAATCAGCGGGAGACGACCATTGTCTGGGACAAAACAACAGGGACGCCCGTCTATAACGCCATCGTGTGGCAGTGCCGGAGGACCGCCGATTATTGCGATCAATTGAAGGAAAAGGGCTTTGAAAAGACTGTCAGAGAGAAGACGGGGCTGATTATCGACGCCTATTTTTCGGGGACGAAAATCCGCTGGATTCTGGAAAATGTCCCGGGCGCCCGGGAAAGGGCGGAGAAAGGGGAGCTGCTTTTCGGAACCGTCGATACCTGGCTTATCTGGAAGCTGACCCGGGGCAAGCGTCACGTAACCGATTACAGCAACGCCTCCCGGACCATGCTCTTCGATATCCGTAAGCTTCGCTGGGACGAGGAAATCCTGAAAGAGCTGGGGATTCCCCGATCCATGCTGCCGGAAGCGCTGCCTTCCAGCGGGATCTTCGGCCTGACGGATCACGAATATCTGGGCGGAGAAGTCCCTGTGGCGGGCGTCGCCGGGGATCAACAGGCCGCTCTTTTCGGGCAGTGCTGCTTTGAACGGGGGAAAGTCAAAAATACCTACGGAACCGGTTGTTTTATCCTGATGAATACAGGGGAAGCGCCGGTAAGCTCTAAAAATGGCCTGATTACGACGATCGCCTGGGGAGAGGGAGGAAAGGTGGAATACGCCCTCGAAGGGAGCGTCTTTATCGCCGGGGCCGCCATCCAATGGCTGCGGGACGGGCTGCGCATGATCGATAACGCCGCCTTTACCGAAACTTACGCAAAAAAAGTCCCCGACAGCAACGGGGTCTATGTGGTGCCGGCCTTTGTGGGGCTCGGCGCGCCCTATTGGGATCAGCACGCCCGGGGGATCATCACGGGCTTGACGCGGGGCGTGGAAAAGGAGCATTTCATTCGCGCCACGCTGGAATCGCTGGCCTGGCAGAGCCGAGACGTCATGAAAGCCATGGAGGCCGACGCCGGGATGCCTGTCAAGGAACTCCGGGCGGACGGCGGGGCCTGCGCCAATAATTTTCTCATGCAGTTTCAGGCGGATATCCTCAATACAAACGTGATCCGCCCCAAGGTCATCGAAAGCACCGCCCTGGGCGCGGTCTACCTCGCCGGGCTCGCCGTGGGGGTCTATCGGGACAGGGCGGATATTCTGCAAAATGTGGCCGTCGACAAAGTCTTCAAGCCCGCCATGGACGCGGAAAGGCGTGAAGCCCTTGCCGCGGGCTGGGCCGAAGCCGTCAGCCGCTGCCTTTCGCCTAGACTTCGCTCCGGGAATCAAGCGCCCGTGAAATCGTAGCCGTATCGGCAAATTCGATGTTGCCGCCGATGGGAATGCCGCTTGCGATCTTGGTGATCCGGATCCCGAAGGGTTTCAGGAGCTTGATCAGGTAGGCTGACGTGACGTCGCCGTCAAAATCGGGGTTGAGCCCCAGAATGATTTCCCGGACATCGTCCCGGGCGATCCGCTCCAGGAGCGGTTTGATGTTGAGCTTGTCGGCGGTCATCCCCGAGAGGGGGGCCAGTTTTCCGTTCAGCACATGGTATTTGCCTTTGTATTTGCCGGTCTTTTCAAAGGAAATGATGTCCCTGCCGTCTTCGACGACGCAGATGGTCCCGCCGTCGCGGGCCTCGTCGGCGCAAATGTCGCAGCGCTCTTTTTCGCTGTAATCGCCGCAGATTACGCAAGTCCGCATGCTTTCCTTCACGGCTTTGAGGGAATCGGCAAAGCGGGCCACCTCTTCATTGGAGAGCCCCAGGATGTGAAAAGCGAGCCGGACGGCGTTCTTTCGCCCGATGCCCGGCAGTTTGTTGAATTCTTCGATCAAGACCTCCAGCGATTTTGTCGCCACGCGTATTCCTCCGGATTCTCGTTATTTGGAAAGCAGGAAGGCCAGATCATGGTCTTCCGCAATGTCATAGTTTCGCGCCCCTTCCCAGGAATAGGACAGCGGATGGGTGACCATTTTGTTGTTTTCGATGCCGACCATGACGCCGCCCTCGTCTTTTTCGAGGACGTCGACGGCCTTTGCCGCCATGCGGGCGGCGAGGATCCGGTCAAAGCCCGAGGGCGTACCGCCTCTTTGCACATGGCCGAGCACGACGGTACGGATTTCCGTCTCCAGCCGCTCTCTCAGCGTGTTGGCGATGTCGTCGACCTTGCCGACGCCTTCGGCCACGAGGATGATGTCGTGCAATTTGCCGCGCTTGCGCCGTTCCTTGATTTGAAAAGCCAGAAGCTCGATGGGATCTTCCATTTCCGGGATCAGGACCCCGTCGCCGCCGCCGGCGATACAGGCCTGCAGGGCCAGATCCCCGGCGTGACGGCCCATGACCTCGATCAGGATCGTCCGTTCATGGGACGTGGCCGTATCCCGCACTTTGGACATGGCGTCGAGAATCGTGTTGAGACAGGTGTCGAAGCCGATGGTGTAATCGGTCCCCTTGATGTCGTTGTCTATGGTGCCGGGAAGGCCCACGACCTTGATGCCGTGTTCGCGCCACAGGGCTTCGGCGCCCCGGTAGGAGCCGTCTCCGCCGATCACGACAACCCCGTCGATACCGCGCTTTTTCAAATTTTGCGCCGCTATGGCGCGGAATTTCGCGTCTTTGAATTCCTCACAGCGGGCCGTCAGCAGGATCGTCCCCCCTTTATCCACGATGCCCGAGAGATAGCGGGTATCGATCGGGAACACTTCGTCGTTCAGCATGCCGAGATAGCCCCGCTGGATTCCGAAGACTTTGAAGCCCTTGTACATGGCGATTTTACCGGCCGCCCGGATTGCCGCGTTCATGCCCGGCGAATCGCCTCCGCTGGTCAAGATTCCGATTTTTTCCAACTCTACTCACCCCTTGTTACTGCTTAAAACATTACTCCTAACACACATACTTCTGTTTTCCGTTTCGTTGTACGATAATGTATACTATTTTTATTATTGATCTTCTTTCGCTTGTCCCTCGAGGAAAAAGCCGATGTTTCTGAATTTTTGGTAGCGGTCGGCCATGAGTTCCGCTTCCGTCAGGGCGCAAAGCCCGTCCAGGGTCTCCAGCAGGGCCTTTTTTACATTTTCCGCCGCTTCCTCAGGATTGCGGTGAACGCCCCCCACAGGTTCCGGAATGATCCGGTCGATGACGCCCAGAGTCAGGAGATCCTGAGCGGATATTTTCAGATTTTCCGCCGCTTCCGAGGCTTTGGAGGCGTCTTTGTACAGGATGGCCGCGCAGCCTTCGGGAGAAATGACCGAATAGACCGAGTGTTCCAGCATCAGGATCCGGTTCGTGACGCCGAGACCCAGAGCCCCGCCGCTGCCGCCTTCCCCGATGACCACGGAGATCATCGGTACCCTAAGGCCGCTCATTTCCATGAGATTCCGGGCGATGGCCTCGCCCTGCCCGTGCTCTTCGGCCTCGATGCCGGGATAGGCCCCGGGTGTATCGATAAAGGTCACGATGGGGATCCGGAAGCGGTCCGCCAGCTTGAAGAGCCTGAGCGCCTTCCGGTAGCCTTCGGGATTGGCCATGCCGAAGTTGCGGAAAAGCTTTTCGTCGGTGGTCCGGCCCTTTTGATGGCCCACGACCATGATCCTGCGGCCCTCCAGCTTGCAAAAGCCCCCGACTATGGCGGGATCTTCCCGGAACAGCCTGTCGCCGTGGAGTTCCACAAAGTTCGTCGTGATCTGTTCGATATAGTCCATCGTATAGAGTCTTTTGGGGTGCCGGGAAATGAAAACCTTGTCCCAGGACGTCAGATTGCTGTAGATTTCCTTGAGTTTTTCCTCTTTTTCGCGATTCAGCCGAGCGATTTCTTCCGTGAGGTCAATTTGCATTTCTTTAGCGAAATTCTTGAGCTCGAGGATTTTGTTCTCTATCTGGATAATGTCGTGTTCAAACTCCATATGTCCCACTTCCTTCGCCGTCGGAAACCACAATATTGCTTAAAATGGCGGCCAGCGTTTGCTTCAGGTCTTCCCGCTTGGCGATAACGTCGATCATGCCCGCTTTCTGCAAAAATTCGCTGGTCTGGAAACCCTCGGGCAGCTTTTGCTTGATGGTCTGCTCGATGACGCGCCGTCCCGCGAAGCCGATCAGGGCCTTGGGCTCGCTGATGATGATGTCGCCCAGCATGGCAAAGGAAGCCGTCACGCCGCCAGTCGTGGGATTGACCGGCACGGAAATAAAGGGGATGCCGGCCATGCGTAATTTCTCCAGCGCCGCCGACGTCTTGGCCATCTGCATCAGGGAAAGGATCCCTTCGTGCATGCGCGCCCCGCCCGAGGAGGCCACGACGATCACGGGGATTTTTTCCGCGAGGGCCAGCTCGATGGCGTCCGTAATCTTTTCTCCGACCACGGAACCCATGCTGCCCCCGAAAAAGCGGAAGTCCATGACGGCGATGGACACCCGGATTCCGCCGATGTTGCCGGTCCCGGTAACGACGCCGTCCGTCATTTCAAGCTCGCTCTTGGCTTCGGCGTATTTTTCCCCGTAGCCCGGGAAAGAGAGGGGGTTGCCGCTCTCCATGGCCGTTTGGGTCTCCGTGAAGGTCCCTTCGTCGATCAGAAGGGCAATGCGGTCTCTGGCCGACATGTTGAAATAATAGTCGCAACGCGGGCATTTTTCAAGGTTGCGTTCCAGATCCACCCGATACAGGATTTCCTGACAACTGGGGCATTTGATCCACAAATCGGTCTTTTTGCTCTCTATTTTTTTCTTTTCCTCAAACTGAACTTGTTTTTCTTCCTGGGAATCCACGGTCAGGGTGACGTATTTTTTCCGCCCCCGCGTCAGTGAAAAATTGCTCTTGAACAGTTTCATACTACCTCCCGGGGCAAATTCCCCGTTCTGATCCCTTGATCTGAGTTTTGAGTGCTTTCATTACTCTACATTGTAGCATATTCCGAAAAAAAAATCTATCGTATTCCACGGAATTTCATTTTTTTTTGACCTTTCCGTCCAACTCTCCGCAAAATACAATTTCACGCCCTCTTCAATTTTGAAGAGCATTTAAAATTATATTGTAGACAAAACATATTTTTTATGGTAAAATAACATTGAAAAATCTTGTCGGCAAGTTGTCATGATTCACGTTGGGGTTACGTATAACAGGAGAACTTGAGATATGGTGATCACAAAGAGAAGCCGGATAATCCGGAGCAGCAAGAAAGAACCCGGCGATTTCCTCCTGCAGGGCATCCCGGTCGCTTTCAAAAAATTTATGCACTGCAGACAGCAGTCGGATTTGGAAGTTTTGGAACACTTCTGTGAAGATTACTTCGGGCGGACACTGGAAGATCTCACGGCTCAGACGGAGATCTGCTTTTGCAATGAGAGCGACGTCGAGCGCTACAACACCCTGAGACGCGGCCGGCCGGGGCTCACATCGGCGGCGGCTTCCTACGACCAGGACAGGCTGCTCTATCTGCCCGTCGAGGGGGATCCCATTGATTTTTCCGACGGAGACGCCTGCTTTGATACGGAAAATGTTTCGATTGAGATGAGACTGTTTGTCCGGGAGTTGACCTGCGCGGTGCAGATCGGGCAAATCAAGGCCCTGGCCAGGGAAAAATCCCAATCTTCCCGGGAGGATTTCAGAATCCTGCGAATAAGGAACAATGATCCCTATGACATTGAGGCGGCCGAGACCGCGAGGTTGTACGGCATTTACGCCGATCACTACAAAAAGACAGACCGCCCCGATACGAGGATCATCCTGTGCGCCATCCAGGAACTCCAGTCGGATTGTCCCGATACGGGAGAATACCAGTGGTTTCGCAAGCGGCTCCAGCGCAAATATCTCGAACTGGAGTTGTCGTCCTCCGGGTGCTGAATATCAGAGAATTTTGAAGATTGAATGAAAAACCCGCCGCTTTCGGAATAAGCGGCGGATTTTTTTCATTTTTTATTGTCGTTGATCAGAGAACCGGCCTTGAGAATACGCTTTTCGGCGTCGGTCAGAGGCGCGATGGAAAGCGCGATTTCCCGCGGCGTCCCGCTCAAAACCCAGGCCTTGATCGCCCGCGTGTCTCCGTTGAGGGCGCTTTTGATCCCGGGGACATAGATCCAGTCCCCCACCGCGAAATCAGGCTCTCCCGCCAGCAGAAAGGGAATCATCCCCCAGTTGAGGAGATTGGAGCGATAGCGTTTCGTCGCGTATTCGGAAGCGATATTGGCGAGCCCTCCCAATACTCTTTGAGAGCTGGCGGCCTGCTCCCGGGCAGAGCCGTCTCCGGGTTTTTTCGCGTAGATGACGCTGCCGATTTCCGTCTGCGCCGGATCAATCCCGCTTTGCCCCGGCAGCGCCGCAATCTTTTCGAAGATTCCTGCCAAATCCGGATCGGTATCGAGGGGAGATTTTCCTTCCCGTCTCGCCCGCTCCACGGCGTCCACGGCCTTGGCCCGTCCCACATAGCCGGGATCCCTGCGGAAAAGGGCAAATTCCGCCAAGCCCAGCGGGTTGGAGCGGTAGGAAGACGTCTCCCCCGAGGGGATCAACTCATCGGTGGTCGTTACGGGATCGAGAATTTTTGAGACAACTTTGAGGAGGATATTCTCCGTAAGAACGCTCTGCTCGGGCCAGTCCTTGATGTTGGGCCCGTAGATCAGCTCCGCTCCGGGTTCCGCCTTTCCGAAGCCGAAATACACCCGTTTTTGGTAGACGCCGTCGTCGAAGGTATAAGCCGGTACGACATAATCCTCGGCCACATCGCTTGCCGCCGTCAGGATCCCGCCATTGGCCGCTGTGGCCGCGATGGAGCGGGCGTCCATCAGGGCTACCGCCGACAGTTGTCCGTTCGTGGGGATGGAGCCTTCCCGATTGGGGAAATTCCGCGTGTTGTGCCGGATGCTGAGCGACCCGTTGGCGGGGGTGTCCCCGGCCCCGAAACAGGGTCCGCAGAAAGCGGTCCGGATAATGGCCCCGGCCTCGGTCAGGTCCGTGATTGCCTGCTTTTTCAGCAAGTCCACAAAGACCGGCTGGGACGAGGGGTAAATGGAAAGGGAAAAGGCGCCGTTCCCGCAGGATTTTCCCTTGAGGAGGTGAGCCGCTTCCATGACGTTGGTATAATTTCCTCCGGCGCAGCCGCCGATGATGCCCTGCTCGACCCGGAGTTTTCCACCCGTGAGCTTTCCGGTAAAATCGATTTTGACTTCTTTATTTTCGATGAGCCGCGCCGCGTCTTCCTCGACCTTTCGCAGGATATCGCCGGCATTGGCGTTGAACTCAGCGATGGGATAGACATTGCTGGGGTGGAAAGGAAGCGCGATCATGGGCTTGATTTTCCCGAGATCCACAACGATCATCCCGTCATACCAGGCGACTTCTCCGGGGTTGAGCTCTTTATAATCGCCGCCCCTGCCATGGGTTTCAAGATACATTTTTGTATCGTCATCGGTCCGCCAGATGGAGGAAAGACAAGTCGTTTCCGTCGTCATGACGTCTATGCCATTTCGGTAATCCGTCGTCATGGACGATACGCCCGGGCCCGTGAATTCCATGATTTTATTGTTCACATAGCCGTTTTTGAATACGGCCCCGATGATGGCGAGCGCCACGTCCTGGGGTCCCACGCCGGGCGCGGGCTTCCCTTGGAGATAGACGCCCACAACCCCGGGATAAGAGATATCCCAGGTGTCGCCAAGGAGCTGTTTTACAAGCTCGCCGCCCCCTTCGCCCACAGCCATGGTCCCCAGAGCCCCGTAGCGGGTATGGGAATCGGAGCCCAAGATCATGCGGCCGCCGCCAGCCATCATTTCCCGCATATACTGATGGAGGACCGCGATGTGCGGGGGAACGTAAACGCCGCCGTATTTTCGCGCCGCCGAAAGCCCGAAGAGATGGTCGTCCTCGTTGATGGTCCCGCCTACGGCGCAAAGGCTGTTGTGGCAGTTGGTCAGCACATAGGGCAGCGGGAATTTTTCCATGCCCGAGGCCTTGGCGGTCTGGATAATCGCTACGAAAGTGATGTCGTGGGACGTCATGGAATCGAATTTGATCTTGAGCTTTTCCATGTCGCCCGAAGTGTTGTGGGACGCGAGGATCCCGTAGGATATGGTCTGCTTTTTCGCCTCTTCTCTGGAGATTTTCCGGCCAAGGCGGGCCTGAAGCTCTTTTTCGTTATGCTCTTCGACGATTTCCCTCCCGTTGATGAGGTAAGCGCCGCCTTTTGTCAGTTTGATCATTCTTTCCTCCTGCGCGTGATTTTGCTTTTGCTTTTATTATACATTATTTTTTGGGTTTTGTATATGGGGGAATGTGTTTTTGCGGTTTCCGGCCGCTTGAGCGGAAGGGATTATACATCAAAGCCGTTCAGCATCTTTTTTGACCATAATTCATGAGAAATTTACTCAAAAACAAAATAGACAGTACAAAGAAATTATGGTATCATATTTGTAATAAATATCAGGACAAAATCGCCCTGAAGCGCGTACACAATTTCCGCGGGGTGTAAAATCATTGAGGAGGGCCGCATGAGGCCGGAAGAATATTTGGACAGAGAGTTGGAAACCATAGAAAGGGAGATCGAAGCCCTGGGTGACGATCTCGGACTTTTGATCGGCAGATTGCGGGAAAAACGGTTGCGCGCCGCGGAAAACAACCGGTTCGGGATCTTTGATGAGCCGCATCAGTTGACGGTTTCAGACGAGTCTTGACAAATCCGGAAGTAAACTCTTGACAAAGTTGGAAGTAAACTCTTGACAAATCCGGAAGTAAACCCTTGACAAAATCGGAAGTGACCTGTATAATATAGGCGTAGTCAAGGGAGGAAACGCTATGAATACCCGCTATCTGCCGCGCATTGCGGATGAAAAATTGAAGTTGATGCTTGCCACGTCGGGGGCGACGCTGATTGTGGGTCCCAAATGGTGCGGGAAGACCCGGACTGCCGAAGAAATGGCCAAAAGCGTTTTATATATGCAGGATCCGGATAATTCTGCGGCTTATAAGCAACTTGCCGATACAAAACCTTCAAAATTGTTGGAAGGAGACGTCCCCCGGCTTCTCGATGAATGGCAGACGGCGCCCGTTTTGTGGAATGCCGTCCGTTTTGCCGTTGACAGACGGCGGGAACGAGGTCAATTCATCCTGACCGGATCCGTTATCCCGCCGGACTATCCGGACATGCACACGGGCACAGGCCGGATCAGCCGGATGACCATGCGGACCATGTCACTTTTTGAAACCGGAGAATCCACCGGTGGAATCTCCTTGCGGGATCTGTTTGACGGAAAAACGGAACTGTTCGACGAGAACAAGCTGACCATCGAAAAAATCGCGTATATTCTTACCCGCGGAGGTTGGCCGGAAGCGGTTTGCGAAGAGAATGAAATTTACGCGCGGCGAATTGCATATAACTACCTGGATGCCGTGGCAAATCAAGATATGTCCGACATTGACGGCGTGGAAAGAAATCCTGTCCGGGTATACGCCCTGATGCGATCCGTCGCGAGAAATATCTCTACGCAGGCCAATACAAGCACGCTGGTGAAGGACCTCATCGCAAATGACGAAGGATTGTCGGACAAGACCGTCAACGATTATCTCGACGCGCTGAAAAAGCTTTTTGTTTTGGAGGATCTGCCCGCATGGAGTCCTCATCTTCGTTCCAAAAGAGCGATCCGCACCACGGCGAAACGGCATTTTACAGACCCGTCCATTGCCACCGCAGCTTTAGGCGCCGATGCCAAAATGCTTTTTCAGGATTTCAACTTGTTTGGATTGTTGTTCGAATCCTTGTGTATCCGGGATTTGCGAATCTACACGGACGCTTTGGATGGGGCCGTGTTTCATTATCGTGACCAGACCAATTTCGAAGTGGACGCGATTATACAACTGCGGGACGCCCGCTGGGCCGCTGTGGAAATCAAAATGGGCGCCGGCGCCATCGAAAAGGCGGCGGAAAATCTCTTGAAATTCAGAGATAATATCGATACGAACAAAACGCCGCCTCCTTCTTTTTTGATGGTGATGACCGGCACGCAATACGCGTTTCAAATGAAAAACGGCGTGTGGATCGTTCCCGTCGGCTGTCTTCGAAATTGACCCGGGGAGAACTGAAACAACCCCCAAAGCCGGCGCACAGGCCCGCCATTTTTCCCGATTTTATCTATCGAAAAAAACCAAAACCCTATATTATACCTCTTTTCTCTCAAAAAGTCAAAGAATTTTAAAATTTTGCTTGTGAATGCGGGCAAAATGCGCTATAATTATTCTATACAATGAAAAGAGGTGAATTTCTTTGCCGCAAAACAAATACAGTGAAAACCGAAAAAAGTTCAACTTGTTTTTGGGGGATTTTTATTGCGACCTGATCGGAGCGCCTGTTCGCGCGCGGTTGACGGAGCGGTTTCTCGACTTGCTGAAGGCCGGCGGCAGAGAGCGGGGCGACGATTATACCGAAACCGTCCGCCTGAAAAATTCCCTTTCCGAAGTCAGCCAGACCTGGCTCGACAAGGCTCTCGGTCACAGGGCCGATATCCTTGATCTTCTGCGCGGCGACTACGCCGGGGTTCGCCTGACAGACAAAGCCCTGCTCGACGGGATCATCTCTTCGGGCAAATTTTCCGTTATCCTGACGACCCATTATGACCGTTTTATCGAAGAGATCCGGGATTGCGGCGAGACCATTCACCGCATGGATCCCTTCCGTTTCGCGGAAGCCAAAAACGACAAGATCCGTTATTACAAACTCTTGGGCGATATTTCCTCCGAGTACGAGATCATCGTGACCGATCAGGATATCAAAAAAATGAAAAAACTGAGCTTTTACAAGGCCTTCTATGAAGCCGCCCGCAAGGAATTGCAGCTGCGTCCGACAATATTCTGGGGCGTCAATCTCCTCGATCCCGATATGCTGGACCTGATGGACTTTCTCCTGGGGCCCGTGGAAGAGCTGAATCAGCCCATTTACCTCGTCCCCTCGGTTCCGCTGGTGAGCGGCAGCATCTTGAAGCTGATCGGCAAATACAGCATGACGCCGGTCTACGCCAAAGCCGCGGACGTCCTCGCGCACTTGGGACCCGACGGCCTCGACAGCGCCTGGCTTTCGCGCAACACGAGGAAAATTACGCCCTTTGAAGGGGAGCTCTACGTCTTGGAGGGCTTGGAATCGGAGGCCTACGCCTGGTATTACGGCCCCAAAAAGGAGCTTGGAGACTCGGTAATTCAATATCCGGAGCAAATCGAATTCAAAGAGGAACCGCATGAAGAACAGATCGAGCCCGTCGTCAATGAATCTTCCCCTGAACCGATAACCGTAGGGGCGAATGAAGACCCCGCCGAGCCCCTGATTACCTCTGTAAATACGGATATCACCGCTATTCCCGAAGACGCCACCCTTGAGGAAATCGCGGAAATGGCGGCCGGCGCCGTTGTCGAAGAGCCTGCGGCAGAAGAGGCGACCAGCGAAGAAATTGTGGTTGCAGCCAAGGAAACCGGGACGGATGGGACCGAAGAGGCGGCAAGTGAAGGATTTGCGACTGTAACTGAAGAAGAGATCTTGGAAGAAGAGATCTTGGAAGAAGAGATAACCATAGAAGAAAAAACCGCGCCGGAGGAACCCGTGCCCGCCCCTTTGTCCCTGGATCTCCTGGCCCCGACCCTCGAGTCGGATCTGACCCTCGAGCATATCGGCGGTTACCTCGATGAGACCGAAAACAAGGTCTTGGCGCCCGAAGTCTTCAAAGAAGAGATCGTTGTGATCGAAGGGCGCCCCGACGCGCCGGTATTGCGCGCGGAGGCCTTTGCGGTCGGAAGTCCCGCGCCCGCAGACCTCGCGCCGGAAAATCCGGGACCGGAACCGCTGATTTCCGCGGAGACCGCTCTGATTTCACTCGTTTCGGAAGAAGCGCCGGAAAGTGATCCGCCGATCACGCGGCTCAGCGATCTCGAAATCTATGACGGCGGCGAAGGTCCAGACGAACCCCAGACCATAGACCTTCCCCACGCGGCGGCTGAAGCCGCGGCCCTCGCAGCGGAGACGGAAGAGCCCCTGCCGAAGACCGACGTCCCTGTGGACGATCTGCTGCCCGAGACGAAGGAGCTCCCCAAGACCTATGAGGAAATCCTGCAACTGGCCGCGGAAAAAAAGATCATCAATATCGAGGCTTTCCAAAGGGAGCGGTATTCGGCGGAAGAATCCGCCGGACCGGAAGCGGAGGAAACGCCGCCGGAACCCCTTGTCTACCGGGAGCCCAGGACCCATATCCTCGACGGGGACCGTTGCGGCGTCGAGACGAACCTCAGCAAAAAATACGCCTCCATGGGGCTTGTGGATTTCCGCATCGAAAGCGACAACCTGACCCAGGTCATCGACAGCAAAAAAATCGAACGGATCGGGACGGCCGATATCCAGGTGGGCGACCGGATCATCAACAGCGCCGAGCTCAGGCTCTATCTGCGTCAGAGCAACTACGACGTGCTGGAGATCAAAACGAGGGAATTCATGCTCTCCGTCGGCGTCACCCAGGCGCGGGAAGGATTTCTCACCCGCTGCGGAGATTTCTACAAATACCAGATCTTCAGCGGGATCAAGAACACCCGTCTCGAAGATGTCCTGAAAAAGCTCCAGACCTTCTTCTCTGGCGTCCGGGTGCAGTTCTACATCCAGGATTATGTGGGCGATTTCACAAGCCGGGCCGTGGAAAGCGAGACGTACAAATTCGATCTGCTGCTGGATTTCCTGCGAAATTACTGCAAGATCACCGAAAACCTCAATTTGACCAAAGAAAAGAACATGTCGGAAATGCAAAATACATTTTACACGCTGTCGCTGCTCTCGATCCACGAGAATCTCAGCGAGGGCAAGACCTTCTCGGGCGCCGTGAGCTTCACGATCCCCACAGACGGGGAAATCGAAGCCGGAGATAGCCTGATCTTCGAAAAGATCCACACGCTCCGCTTCAAGGGGATCGGCTATGACCTCAAGGAGACGATCGCCCTGAAAGAACCTGTGGCCCCGGAGGAAATCAGCGACGGCATCTTGAGCTGTCGGGACAGAAAAGTCGGCATTTCCCTCGCGAAGCTCGAAAAAGCCCAGGAAATGAAGCCCGCCAAAAGCGAATAGCACGAAAACGCCGGTCCCTTGCAGAGAGGGGCCGGATTTATTTCCCATAAGCGGCAATTGCGGGCCGGGGGACTTTTTGCAAATTTCATTGACAAATCGGGCGATTTATGTTACTGTTGTTGTATCAAAAACCTTTTTCACGAGAATGTGATCATGAATATCGAACGTTTTGAACAGTTTCCCCGGAGGGTTGACGTGTTTTTTAGCATTTCTGTCAATGACAATCAGATAGCCTGTGCCTGGGGAAACAAGAAAAAGGGGAACTTGTACCGGTTCAAACAAAAACAAGAGGTCTAAGTGTACACTTTGCAGGATGAAGTTCAGCTTAGACCTTTTTAATTCTACACGCAACGGAGGAAACATGAAAACGGACATCCAAATCGCCCAGGAATGCAAACTGACGGAAGTGGCTGAAATCGCCAAAAAAATCGGGATCTCTCCCGACGACATCGAGCAGTACGGCAAATACAAGGCCAAAGTCAGTCTCGACGTATTGAAAAAGCTGAAAGATAAAAAAGACGGGAAGCTGATCCTCGTGACGGCCATCACGCCGACCCCCGCCGGAGAAGGGAAATCCACGGTGACCGTGGGTCTCTCCCAGGCCCTGAACAAATTGGGCAAACGCTCCGTGGCGGCCCTGCGGGAGCCTTCTCTGGGACCCGTATTCGGGATCAAGGGCGGCGCCACCGGCGGCGGTTATGCCCAGGTCGTTCCCATGGAGGACATCAACCTCCATTTTACCGGGGATTTGCACGCCATCGGCGTCACCCACAACCTGATCGCGGCCTGTATCGATAACCACATCGCCTCGGGCAACGCCCTCGATATCGACGTGACGAAAATCACCTGGAAACGGGTCGTCGACATGAACGACCGGGCGCTCAGGGACGTCGTGATCGGCCTCGGCGGAAAAGCCAACGGCATCCCCCGGGAGTCGAGCTTCCAGATCACGGTGGCCTCCGAGATCATGGCGGTCCTCTGCCTGGCCGATTCCCTGGCCAACCTCAAAGAAATGATCAAAAACATCATCTTCGGCTACTCCCGGGACGGAAAGGCCCTTAAAGTAGGAGATCTCCATATCGAAGGGGCGGCGGCGGCCCTGATGAAAGAAGCCGTCAAGCCCAATCTCGTCCAGACGCTGGAAAATACGCCTGCCTTCATTCACGGCGGTCCTTTTGCCAACATCGCCCACGGCTGCAACTCCATTCTGGCCACGAAACTGGCGCTGAAAACCTCGGACTACGCGGTCACCGAAGCGGGATTTGCCGCGGATTTGGGCGCGGAAAAATTCCTCGACATCAAATGCAGGAAAGCGGGCTTTACGCCCAACTGCATTGTCCTCGTGGCCACGGTGCGGGCCTTGAAGCACCACGGCGGCGCAAAGGAACTCAATGTCGAAAACTTGGAGGCCCTGGCCAAAGGCAGCGAAAACCTGGAAAAACATGTGGAAAATATGAGAAAATACGGCCTTCCGGTCGTAGTCGCGATCAATCGTTTTGTCTCGGATACGGAAAAGGAGACAAAATTTATAGAAGAATTCTGCGCGAAATTGGGCGTCCCCGTGGCTTTGACCGAAGTCTGGGAAAAGGGCGGAGAGGGCGGCCTCGCCCTGGCGAAGGAGGTTCTCAAGGCCATCGAAGCGGGGACAGATCACTACGCGCCGCTTTATCCCCTCGATCTGCCGGTCAAGGACAAGATCGTCAGGATCGCCACGGAGATCTACGGCGCCGACGGCGTGGAATTTTCCCCGGCCGCCAAAAGAATGCTCAAAACCATCGATGAATTGGGCTACGGCAATTATCCGGTCTGTGTGTCCAAGACCCAGAAATCCCTTTCGGATAACGCGGCCCTGCTGGGCCGACCCCGGAATTTCACGGTGACCATAAACGAGCTCCGGATCGCCTCGGGGGCGGGCTTCATCGTGGCCATGGCGGGAGACATCATCGATATGCCGGGACTGCCTAAAAAACCGGCTGCGGAACAGATCGACATCGACGAAAACGGCGTCATCTCCGGTCTCTTTTAAGAGAGCGGAAGGGGGGAGTATACTGTGGATTGCCGAATCTTTGTGGAAAAAAAACCGGGCTTTGACCTCGAGGCCAAGCGTCTCGCGGCCCAGCTCCGGGAGAGCCTCAACCTCAACAAACTGACGGACTTGCGGATCTTAAACATCTATGACGTCTTCGGGATCGGCGAAGCCGAAATGGCGGCCGCCTGCAAGGGGATTTTCGGGGAGATCGTGACCGATAACATCCTGCGGGATCCCGCCATCGGGGGAAATAAAGCCTTCGCGGTGGAATTCATCCCGGGGCAGTTTGACCAGCGGGCCGATTCCGCCATGCAGTGCCTGAACCTGCTTTCGGAGAAAAATCAGGGCGTCACGGTCACCAGCGGAAAATTAATTGTCCTCGGCGGGGATATTTCCGATCGGGATCTCGAACGCGTGAAACGCTGGTACATCAATCCCATAGAGAGCCGGGAAAAGGATCTGACGACCCTTGCCATCGCCGAAGGGGAAAGCGCCCCGCCGGTTGCGACGGTTAAGGGCTTTGTCGCGATGGAACCCGCGGCCCTCAAGGTCATGCGGGAAGATTGGGCCCTTGCCATGAGCGAAGAGGACCTGGCCTTTGTGCAAAAATACTTTCAAAACGAAGAAAAACGAGACCCTACGGAGACGGAAATCCGGGTTCTCGATACCTATTGGTCCGATCATTGCCGGCATACGACATTTTTGACGGAGATCGAAAATATCGTCTTTCCGGCGGGAAAATTCGGCGAAACCATGCAAGCCTGCTGGGACCGCTATTTACAGAGCAGAAAGGCCGTATACGGAGACAGGGAAGCCGAAAAGGCCGTCTGTCTCATGGATTTGGCGACCCTTCCGGCAAAGGAAATGCGCAAGGCAGGACTTTTGCCGGATCTGGAACTTTCCGACGAGATCAACGCCTGTTCGGTCTATGTGGACGTGGACGTCGACGGCAAAATCGAGCCCTGGCTTTTGATGTTCAAGAACGAGACCCACAATCACCCCACGGAGATCGAGCCCTACGGCGGCGCGTCCACCTGTCTCGGCGGCGCGATCCGGGATCCGCTCTCCGGGAGGGCCTATGTCTATCAGGCCATACGGGTCACGGGCTCGGGCAATCCTCTCGAAAAACTGGAAGACACCCTTCCCGGCAAACTCCCCCAGCGCAAGATCACCACGGGGGCGGCTGCCGGATATTCCGCTTACGGGAACCAAATCGGCCTCACGACCTGCCATGTGACGGAAATCTATCACGAGGGCTACAAGGCCAAGCGTATGGAAGTGGGGGCTGTGGTAGGCGCCGCGCCGGCGGCCTGGGTCAGACGGGAAAAACCCGTCCCCGGCGACGTCGTGATTCTCCTGGGCGGGAAGACCGGCCGGGACGGCTGCGGCGGCGCGACGGGCTCATCCAAGGAGCACACGGGCGATTCGCTGGCCCTTTGCGGCGCGGAAGTCCAGAAGGGGAACGCCCCCGAGGAAAGAAAGATCCAACGGCTCTTCCGAAATCCCGACGTAACCAAACTCATCAAAAAATGCAATGATTTCGGGGCGGGCGGCGTATCCGTCGCCATCGGGGAGCTGGCCGAAGGCCTGGATATTACCCTCGACGTCGTCCCCGTCAAATACAGCGGCCTCTCGGGCACGGAGCTCGCCATTTCCGAGTCCCAGGAGCGCATGGCCGTTCTCGTATCCAGGGAGGACGTCGAAGCCTTTGTCCGGCAAGCGGACGCGGAAAACCTTGAGGCGACCCCGGTCGCCGTCGTAACGGAGACCCCGCGACTCCGGATGAACCACAAGGGGCGGGTCATCGTCGATATCGCCCGGGCCTTTCTCGATACCAACGGCGTGCGGCAAAAGACCGATGTCAGGATCGAAGCCCCGGCTTCTTCGGGAGAGGAGATCTTCCATCCCGCGGGACGCCCCGGGGAATCCCTCCCGGAGCGCTGGTACACTATGCTGCAGGACCTCAACGTCGCCTCGCAAAAAGGACTCATGGACATCTTCGACAGTACGATCGGCGCAAGCTCCGTATTTATGCCGTTCGGCGGCAAATATCAGCTGACGCCCACGGACCTCAGCATACAGAAACTGCCGGTACTCGCCGGAGACACCCATACGGCCAGCGCCATCGCCTGGGGCTACAACCCGGAGATCAGCTCCTGGTCGCCAAGTCACGGGGCCGCCTGGGCCGTCGTCGAAAGTCTGGCGAAATTGGCCGCCGCCGGTTGCGATACCCGTA
Organism: Fusobacteriaceae bacterium; assembly: GCA_031272775.1. Classification (NCBI taxonomy): domain Bacteria; kingdom Fusobacteriati; phylum Fusobacteriota; class Fusobacteriia; order Fusobacteriales; family Fusobacteriaceae; species Fusobacteriaceae bacterium. The sequence continues at coordinate 24,113 of JAISTB010000003.1, forward strand.
AAGTACGACTTTCTTTTCAGGAATATTTCCGGAAAATGGGGACGGACCCCCTCAATTGGGGAAAGCCCGTAGCGGCCCTCCTGGGGGCCATCGAAGCCCAAAAGGCTTTGGGGGTTCCCGCCATCGGCGGGAAGGACTCCATGAGCGGGACCTTCAACGATCTCCATGTGCCGCCGACGCTGATTTCCTTCGCGGTCACGACCTGCGACGCGCGCAAGGTCATCTCCCCGGAATTTAAAGGGGCGGGACACAAAGTTTACCTGATTCAGCATATACCAAAAGAGGACAAAACGCCCGATTATAGCACAGTAAAAGAGAATTTCCGCTTCCTCTATGAGCAGATCGGACAGGGGAAGATCCTTTCGGCCATGGCCGTCAAATCCGGCGGCGTCGCGGAAGCCCTGTCCAAGATGGCCTTCGGCAACCGGACCGGCGTCCGGATCACCGACGCCGACCTTGATTTCTTCGGACGAAACTATGGATCCGTCGTCGTGGAAGCGGCGGAAGCCCTCCCGGGAGACCGGGCGCGGCTGATCGGGGAGACCGTCGGCGAATATGAAATTCTCGTCGGAAACGAGCGGATTTCCCTCGGGCGGGGCGAAGAACTCTGGCTCGCGAAACTGCATCCGGTCTTTCCCTATAAGACGGAAGAAAAAGCCGATGTCCGCCCGGTCGTTCTCTATCCACGAAAAGAGATTTTCCTCTGCAAACACAAAGTCGCGAAGCCCCATGTCTTGATCGGGGCCTTTCCGGGGACGAACAGCGAGTACGACTCGGCCAGGAAATTTGGCCGCTACGGCGGGGAATCGGAAATTTTCGTTTTCCGGAACCTGACCCAGCGGCATATCGACGAATCCATCGAAGGCTTCGTCAAGGCCCTGGCCAATTCCCAAATCTTTATGGTCCCCGGGGGATTCTCGGCCGGGGATGAGCCCGACGGCTCGGGAAAATTCATCGCGACGGTCCTGACCAACGAAAAAGTGGCCGTCGCCATCCGGGATCTCCTGAAACGGGACGGGCTGATTTTAGGCATTTGTAACGGTTTCCAGGCCCTGATCAAATCGGGCCTCCTCCCCTACGGAGACATCGGCGGCATTACGCCCGCCTCGCCCACGGTGACCTTCAACAAAATCGGCCGCCACGTATGCCAGATGGTACGTATCAAGGTCGTTTCGGCCAATTCGCCCTGGCTTCAGGGAATCGAGCCCGGCGCGACGTTCACGGTCCCCATTTCCCACGGAGAGGGCAGATTTTACGCGAGTCCCGAAGTCATCGAGGAACTCATGAAAAAAGGTCAGATCGCCACGTGCTATGTGGACCTTTCTGGAAACGTCACGACGGAATACCGCTACAACCCCAACGGTTCGGAGCAGGGCATCGAGGGGATCCTGTCCCCCGACGGCCGCGTCTACGGCAAAATGGGCCACAACGAGCGCTGGGAAGAGAACGTCTTTAAAAACATCGAAGGCAATAAAGATTTCAACATTTTCCAAAACGGTATCCGTTATTTCTTGTAGGGGTCTTCGGACCGCCGCTGGGAGGTATTTATGACCAATGTCGCCATCCTGTTCGGAAGCAAATCCGACACGGACAAAATGAAGGGAGCCGCCCAATGTCTCAGGGAATTCGGCGTCCCGTACAAAGCCTTTATCCTTTCGGCCCACCGGGTCCCGGAAAAACTGGAAGAGACGCTCAAAAGCCTCGAAAGTGAGGGCTGTGAGGTCATCATCGCGGGCGCGGGTTTGGCCGCCCATTTGCCGGGAGTCATCGCCTCAAAGACGCTGTTGCCGGTAATCGGCGTGCCGCTAAACGCCGCCCTTGAAGGTCTCGACGCGCTCTTTTCCATCGTGCAGATGCCCAAATCCATCCCGGTGGCCACGGTGGGCGTCAACAACGCCTACAACGCCGGTATGCTGGCCGTGGAGATCCTGGCGCTCAAATATCCCGAAATCAAGACGAAACTGCTGGACTACCGGAAGGAAATGAAAGAAAAATTCATCAAAGAGAACGAAAGCACGGACTTGTAAACGAACCCTTTGGTTTAAGGAGAGAATATCATGGAACCCGTAAAAAAAGACTTTATCTATGAAGGCAAAGCAAAACAGGTATACAACACCACCGACGAGAATTCCGTCGTCATCCACTACAAAGACGACGCGACGGCGGGAAACGGCGCGAAGAAGGGCACGATCAAGGACAAGGGCGTCATGAACAACACGATTACGGCCATTCTCTTTGAAATGCTTGAAAAACACGGCGTCAAGACCCATTTCATCAAAAAATTGAACGAAAGGGATCAATTGTGCCAGAAAGTGAAAATCTTTCCGCTGGAGGTCATTGTCCGCAACATCATCGCGGGTTCCATGGCCAAGCGCGTCGGCATCGAGGAAGGGACGATCCCGCCCAACATCATCTTTGAGATCTGCTACAAAAATGACGCTCTGGGCGATCCCCTGATCAACGATCATCACGCGGTGGCGCTGGGATTGGCGACCTATGAGGAGCTGGACTTCATCTACAAGACGACGGCCCAGATCAACGAGCTTCTGAAGGTGGCCTTTGACAAAAGCGGCATCGTCCTCGTGGATTTCAAGATCGAGTTCGGCAAAAACGCCAAAGGGGAAATTCTCCTGGCCGACGAGATCACGCCCGATACCTGCCGGCTCTGGGACAAGAAGACCGGCAAAAAACTCGACAAGGACAGATTCCGCCGGGATTTGGGCGGCATAGAGGAAGCGTACATCGAAGTATTGCACAGACTGGGGGCTGAATAAATGAAAGACAAGATGGAAGAAGCCTGCGGCGTCTTCGGCGTCTACGCCACGGGACGCAAAGAAGTGGGCAAACTGACCTATTACGCGCTGTACGCCCTGCAGCACAGGGGGCAGGAAAGCGCGGGCATCACCGTATCCAACGACGGCGAACTCATGACCTATAAAGGGATGGGTCTCGCGGCGGACGTCTTTACGACCGAAAGCCTCGATCACCTGACCGGGACCGCGGCCATCGGCCATGTGCGCTATTCCACCATGGGCGAAAGCCGCATCGAGAACGCCCAGCCCCTGGAGAGCCGCCTGAAATTGGGACAGGTGGCCGTCGCCCACAACGGGAACCTCACGAACAGCAAAATTATCCGGGAACTCCTTGAAGACGGCGGCGCGACCTTTTATACGACCATAGACTCCGAAGTCATCATCAAACTCATCGCGAGAAAGGCCAACGCGGGCTTTGAAGAGGCCATCAAAAGCGCGGTCAGCGCCATCAAAGGGGCCTTTGCCCTCGTCGTTCTGGCCGACAACAAACTGATCGGCGTCCGGGACCCCTACGGGATCCGTCCCCTGATGATCGGAAAAAACAAGCAGGGGGATTATTTCCTCGCCTCGGAATCCTGCGCCATCGACGCCATCGGCGGCGAGCTGATCCGGGACGTGGGCGCGGGGGAAATGGTCATCATCGACGAAAGCGGCCTTCGTTCCATCATCTATTCGGAAATTCACAAGAGCAATCCCTGCTCCTTTGAATATATTTATTTCGCGCGGCCCGACAGCGTCATCGACGGCATCAACGTCTACGAGACCCGCTATGAGGCCGGAAAACGCCTGGCGCGGCAAATGAAGATCGAAGCCGACATCGTGATCGGCGTTCCCGATTCCGGCGTCCCCGCGGCCATCGGCTACGCCCATGAGAGCGGGATTCCCTATGGAATGGGGCTCATCAAGAACAAATATATCGGCCGGACATTTATCGCGCCGAGCCAGGAACTGCGGGAACAGGCCGTAGCCGTAAAATTGAACCCGCTGAAGGTTATGCTGGACGGCAAAAGGGTCGTCGTCATCGACGACAGCCTTGTCCGGGGCACGACAAGCAAAAAACTCATTGAAATCATCCGGGGCGCGGGCGCAAGGGAAGTGCATTTCCGTCTGGCCTCGCCGCCTGTACGTTTTTCCTGCTTCTACGGCATCGACACGGCCCGCCGGGACGAACTCATGGCCAGCAAGCACGACATCGAGGAAATTCGCAGGGAAATCAACGCCGACACGCTGGATTATCTGACGATCGACAATATGCTGGAATCCATCGGCCCCGCCGCCGAATACTGCACGGCCTGCTTCTGCGGCGAGTATCCCATTTGCTCGCCCAACGAAGGCTGAAAGAACAGGAGGGAAGGATGGCGCTCAGTTATAAGGACGCGGGAGTCAACAAAGAAGAAGGCTACCGCGCCGTGGAACTCATGAAAAAAGCGGTGGCCAAAACGCAAAACGCCAGTGTCCTCAACGGACTTGGGAGTTTTGCGGCCCTGTACGAATTGAAGGGCTACCGGCAGCCGGTCCTCGTTTCGGGGACAGACGGCGTAGGGACAAAGCTTGTCCTGGCCTTTCAATTGAAGACCTACACGACGGTCGGGATCGACGCCGTGGCCATGTGCGTCAACGACGTGCTCTGCCACGGGGCAAAACCGATCTTTTTCCTTGATTATCTCGCCTGCGGCAAATTGGAGGCCGAGCGGGCCGCCGAGCTCGTCTCGGGTATCGCCGAAGGCTGTTATCAGGCGGGCGCGGCCCTTGTGGGCGGAGAAACCGCCGAGATGCCGGGCTTTTACAAGGAAGGCGACTACGATATCGGCGGTTTTTGCGTCGGCGTCGTCGAAAAAGATCAGATCATCAACGGATCGGCCGTACGGGAAGGCGACGTCCTCGTGGGCCTCGCCTCTTCTGGGGCGCACAGCAACGGTTTTTCCCTGATCCGGCGCGTCGTCTCCGACTGGTCGGCGCCTTTCGGGGAAAGCACCGTGGGGGAAACACTCCTCACGCCCACGAAGATCTATGTGAAGCCGGTGCTGACTCTTTTGGAGAAATACGCCGTCGGCGGTCTCGCCCATATCACGGGGGGCGGCCTCCCCGAAAACCTGCCCCGGACCATTCCCGGGGGGCTTCGGCCCGTCGTGGAAAAAAAGCGGATCCCGACGCCGGAAATTTTCCGCTGGCTGCAAAAAACCGGCGACATCCCGGAAGCGGAGATGTACGGAACCTTCAACATGGGCGTGGGTTTTGTGCTAACGGTCCGGCCCCAAGACGCCGCGGGCGTCATTGCCGATCTTGCCGCGGCGGGAGAACAAGCTTTTGTCATCGGTCATGTCGAAAAAGGTGAGGGCGGACTATGTTTCGTTTAGCGGTTCTCGTCTCGGGCGGAGGCACAAACCTCCAGTCCGTCATCGACCATGTGGAAGCGGGGGAACTGCCCTGCGAGATCGTCGCGGTCATCGCCGACCGTCCCTGTTACGGCCTCGTCCGGGCGGAAAACCACGGAATCAAAGGGATTCTTCTCGACCGGAAGCTGTACAAAAGAGGCTTCTTCACGGAAGCTGAGCGGATCTTTACGGAAGAGAAAGTGGACCTCGTGGTATTGGCGGGCTTTCTCTCGATCCTGACGCCTGAGTTTACGGAAAAATGGAAGAATAAAATCATCAATATTCACCCTTCGCTACTGCCGAAATTCGGCGGCAAAGGCATGTACGGCCTCAAAGTGCACGAGGCGGTCCTGGCCGCGGGGGAAAGCGAATCGGGCTGTACGGTCCACTATGTGGACGGCGGCATCGACAGCGGGGAAGCGATCCTGCGGGCGAAGGTCCCCGTCCTGCCCGGAGACACGCCGGAGATTCTGCAACAGCGGATCCTCGTCGAGGAACACAAGCTCCTGCCGGCGGCCATCAAAAAAATCATTACGGAGGAAAAATCATGAAACGCGCATTGATATCGGTATTTGACAAGACAGGTATATGGGAATTCGCGAAATTTCTCGTCTCCCGGGATACGGAGCTTGTCTCCACCGGCGGGACTTACAAATATCTGAAGGAAGCGGGCGTCCCTGTGACCGAGGTGGCGGAGATCACCAAAGCGCCGGAAATGTTGGACGGCAGGGTAAAGACGCTGCATCCCGTGATCCACGGCGGCATCCTCGCGATCCGCTCGAACCCCGCGCACATGAAGACCATTGAAGAACGGGGCATCGCCCCCATTGACTACGTGATCGTCAATCTTTATCCATTTTTCGACAAGGTTCAGGAAAATCTGGAATTTGACGAAAAAGTGGAGTTTATCGATATCGGCGGGCCCACCATGCTTCGCTCCGCCGCCAAGTCCTTCCGGGACGTCGTCGTGATCTCCGATACGGCCGATTACGCCCCCGTGATGGAAGAACTCCAGGGAGGCGACGTCTCCTTCGAGACGCGAAAGCGCCTCGCCGGCAAGGTCTTCAACCTGACCTCCGCCTATGACGCGGCCATTGCCAATTTCCTCCTGGACGGCGAAAAATACCCCAAATACTTGAGTCTCTCCTACAAAAAGGCCTTTGACCTGCGTTACGGAGAAAACGCCCATCAGAGCGCCGCCTACTATGTGTCGACGACGGATCCGGGCGCCATGAAGGACTTCGATATCTTGAACGGCAAGGAACTGTCCTTCAACAATATGCGGGATATGGATATCGCCTGGAAAGTGGCCTGCGAATTTGAGGAACCGGCCGCCTGCGGGCTCAAGCACTCGACGCCCTGCGGCGTCGCCGTGGGAAAAGACGGCTACGAGGCCTATATGAAGGCCTACAATTGCGATCCCACGTCGATTTTCGGCGGGATCGTAGCGGTCAACCGCAAGGTGGACAAGGCCACGGCGGAGGAAATGAACAAGATCTTTCTCGAGATTGTGATCGCTCCCGATTTTGACGCCGACGCCCTCGAAATCCTGCGGAAAAAGAAAAACCTGCGGGTGATCAAAGGTCACAGCGCCCCCGCGGACAGAATCAACCTCGTCAAGGTGGACGGCGGGATCCTCGTGCAAGACGAGGACATGGTCTTTGCCGGCGAATACAAAGTCGTGACGAAAAAGGCGCCGACCGCCGAAGAACTGGAAAATCTGACCTTCGGCATGAAGGTCGTCAAATACGCCAAGTCCAACGCCATCGTGGCCGTCAAGGACAAAATGGCCATCGGCATCGGAAACGGCGAGACAAACCGGATCTGGGCCACGGAACAGGCTCTGGCCCGGGCAAAATACCGGGCCGATGTGTTGGCTTCCGACGCTTTCTTCCCCTTCCGGGACGTTGTGGACGCCGCGGCTGCAGCGGGGATCAAGGCCATCATCCAGCCGGGAGGCTCCATGCGGGATCAGGAATCCATCGACGCCTGCGACGAGCACGGCATCGCGATGATCTTTACGGGGATCAGGCATTTCAAGCACTGACCTCTCGGCCGGCTTTGCCGATATCAGGAATATACATTTCAGCGCAAAAATGAGGTAGACCTATGATAAAAATTTTGGTAATCGGCAGCGGCGGCAGGGAACACGCCCTCTGCCGGAAATTTCTGGAAAACCCGGCCGTGGAGAAAATATACGTCGCGCCCGGAAACGGCGGCACAAAGCTGACCCCCCGCTGTGAAAACGTCTCCGTCTCGGGAATCGACGCCCTGGCGGAATTCGCCAAGGCGGAAGCCGTAGATCTGACCATGGTGGGGAGCGAAGAGCTCCTGGTGGCGGGGATTGTTGACAAGTTCCGGGAAAAGGGCCTCGCGATCTTCGGACCCGACAGAAAAGCGGCCCTTTTGGAAGGATCCAAGGCTTGGGCCAAGACCTTCATGGAAAAATACGGCGTCAAGACCGCGAAGTACAGAGTCTTCACCGATCCGGCCGAAGCCAAGGCCTGGGCCGGGACCTGCGCCCATCCTCTGGTCGTCAAGGCCAGCGGCCTGGCCGCCGGAAAAGGCGTTCTGATCTGTCCGTCCTTGGCGGACTCAATTGCCGCAATAGACGAAATTATGGTTAATCGCGCATTCCAAGAAGCGGGGGATGAAGTCGTCATTGAGGAATACCTCGAGGGCGTCGAAGCCTCCATTTTATCGCTTACGGACTCCCGCGTCATCCTGCCTTTCGTTTCCGCCAAAGACCACAAAAAGGTCGGCGAAGGCGATACGGGGCTAAATACCGGCGGCATGGGGACCATTGCCCCAAACCCTTACGTGACCGAAGAAGTCTTCGCGCAATTCGAGCGGGATATTCTCGAGCCCACCTTGAGGGGGATAAAAGCCGAAGGCATGCGCTTTGCCGGCGTGATTTTCTTCGGCCTCATGATAAACGCCCGGGGCGTCTGGCTCCTCGAATACAATATGCGCATGGGCGATCCCGAGACCCAGGTGGTCCTGCCCCTTTTGGAAAATGATCTGACGGAACTCCTGCAAGAGGCCCTGGCGGGCGACCTTGATAAAACGGAATTGCGCTGGAAGCCCGAACACGCCTGTTGCGTGGTCCTGGCGTCCCGGGGATATCCCGGGAGCTACGGGAAAGGCTATGAAATAAGCGGTCTCGACGCGGTCCAAAATGACTGGCTGGCGGCGGGGGTCGCCGAAAAGGACGGAAAGCTCATGACATCAGGCGGACGGGTCCTCAATCTTGTCGCCACCGGGAAGACCCTTGAAGAAGCCCGGCAAAAGGCCTACGCCGATGTGGAGCGGGTTGATTTTCAGGGAAAATATTACCGGAGAGACATCGGAATCGTGAAAAAATAAAAAAAACATTGCAAATTTCCCCGATTGCCTTTATAATTTAGAGTGTTAAATCCGTAGATAAAGTTGAGGGGAGGAAAAGACCATGAGCAATCTGCGAAGTGAGGAAAACGACAAATTATTCACGGCGTTTTTGAAACTGAAGAATCTTGACGAATGTTATGCGTTTTTTGAGGATATCTGCACGGTCAAGGAAATCGACGCCATGGCGACGCGTCTTGAGGCGGCAAAGCTCCTGTCGCGGGGCTTCACCTACGAAGAGATCCTGAAGACCATCGACATTTCCTCGGCGACGCTCTCCCGGGTCAGCCGCTGCCTCAAATACGGTCCCGGCGGTTACAGGCTGATTATCGACCGGGTTACGCGGGGACGGCCCCGCAAAGAGCCGGAGACGATGAAACCCAAAGGCAGGACGGCCGCGAAAAAAGCAGCCGCCCAAGCGAAGAAATAAAATCAGGGGCGGATTTCCGCCCCTGTCGCAAATCAAGACCGATTTGCCGGGGAGAGGGCCATGGACGAAAGCATGGAGCAGATCATCCTCGAATTCCTCTATACGGCGGAACTCGTGGAAAACAAAAAACTGAATACGGTGAGGTCCATGCGAAAGGATCTGGCCCAGTTCAACCGCTATCTCAGGGAAAAAGAAAAAATCGCGGACATCCGGGCGATCAATTCCGTGACCTTGCGGGGTTTCGTCCTCGACCTGCAGGCAAACCAGGTGACGCGCCGTTCCATAAACCGCAAACTTTCGACGCTCAGGGGCTTTTTCAAATACGCGGTCAAGAATAAACTGCTGGAACAAAATCCCATGGAGGCCATTTCCTCATTTGATTTTGAGGCCGAAGAGCCCGATATTCTGACGCTGGAAGAGATCAACGGCCTGCGGGACGCCATCGAGGAATCCAACGTCCACGGGATCAGGGACCGGCTGATCGTGGAGCTTCTGTATTCCAGCGGCATTACGTCCACGGAGATGCTGCTGACTTCGGAAAATATGTTTTCCCCGGAAAAACGGGAGCTTCGGGTCTACAACGGGAAGACGGACCGGACGGTCTTCTTCAGCGAGCGGGCAAAGCAATATTATCTTCGTTATATCGAGGCCAAACAGGCCCATTTTAAGGAAAAATACAACAGAAGTATCGTATTTGTCAACGGCTCGGGGACAAGGCTCAGCGACCGTTCCCTGCGCCGGCTCATTGACCGCTACGCGGTAAAGGCGGGATTTACGCGGGAAATCAGTCCCTACAGCTTCCGCCATACCTTCGCGGTCGTGATGCTGTCCCACGGCATGCGCCTGACGTGGCTCAAGGCCCTCATGGGCCATGTGACGATCGAAAGTACGCTGCCCTATGAGCAGTTAGTCATCAGAAAGGGGTTGAAAGCATGAAAACAAACGAAAGAGAGCAATTTATCGCCACGACCATCGTGGCCATCAAAAAAGACGGCAAAGTGGCCCTGGCCGGAGACGGGCAGGTGACCTTCGGGGAAGTGGTGTTCAAAGGTAACGCCCGGAAGATCCGGAAAATCGAAAACTACAATATCCTCGCGGGCTTCGCGGGCACGGCGGCCGACGCCTTCGCCCTCATCGACAAATTTGAAAACAAACTTGACGAGCACGGCGGCAACCTGAAAAAGGCCGCGGTGGAATTGGCCAAGGAATGGCGGACCGACAAGGCCCTGCGGGTTCTGGAAGCCATGCTGATCGTGGCCGACGCCACGACGATCCTTATCGTCTCGGGAAACGGCGACGTCATCGAGCCCGACGGCGACGTGGCGGCCATCGGATCCGGCGGCAATTACGCCTTCGCGGCGGGCCGCGCCCTCATGAAGCACACGAACATGACCGCGGAGAAAATCGCCCTCGAGGCCATGGCCGTGGCTTCGGAAATGTGTATCTACACCAACGCCAATATCATCTGCGAGGTGCTGTAAATGAGCGCCCGCTTATGTTGCGCCGGTTGCGGCGTCCCCTTGCAGGACGTCGATCCCGGAATAGAGGGCTATGTCCCACCCGAAAAACTGGCGGAAGGCGGGCCCCTGTTCTGCCGCCGCTGCTTCAAAATCACCCATTACGGGGAATATCATCCTTTCGAAGTGACGCCGGAGCAATACCGGGAAGAAGTTGACGCCGCCCTGAAAAAAGCCGGCGTCGTACTGGCGATCTTTGATATCGCCGATTTTGAGGGGAGTTTCGCGCCGGAGATTCTGGACATTCTCCGGGAGCGGGACGCCATAGTCGTCATCAACAAAATCGATCTTTTGGCGCGGGAAAAGCATCCGTCCAAGCTCTCGGCCTGGGTCGGAAAACGCCTTGCCGAAGAGGGCGTCGTCCCCCTGGACATGGCCTTTACGAGCACAAAAACCGGCTACGGCGTAAGCGGGATCTATAAAAGACTCAAGACCCGTTTTCCCGACGGCGTCACCGCGGCTGTGCTGGGCGTGACCAATACCGGCAAATCCAGCATCATCAACCGGCTGACCGGACAAAAGCGCATTACGGTTTCGAAGTATCCGGGTACGACCAGAAAGGCAATCAAAACCGCAATTACCGATATCAAGGCGACAATTTTGGATACGCCGGGACTCATTGCCCGGGGGGGCTTTACGGACCTCCTCTGCGCCCAATGCGTCCAGCGGTTGATCCCGTCTTCGGGCCTGAAGGGCACGGAGTTCAAGGGGGCGGAAGACCGGATGATCCTGATCGAGCGTCTGCTGTGGCTGCGCCCCTTCCGCGTCGGGGAGATCAAACCGGCTTTTACGGTCTGGTGCGCCGATACGCTTCATGTCCATGAGACCGGCGCCAAAAAGGGACCGGAACTCTTTCTGGGGGATTTGCCCGGCTGCAGGGAATTGCTGCCGCTTCCCTGTGAGCATTGCGGCGCGGACTATAGGAAACGGAAATTTACCAAGCTGCGAAAAACAGTCAATCCGGGGGAAGACCTCGTGATCAAGGGCTTGGGCTGGATCGCGGTCCGGCGCGGGCCTGTGGCGCTTGAAGTCTGCCTGCCCGCCGATGTGGACGTCGTGATCCGGCAATCGTTGCTGTGAGGAGAGGAGGGATTTTATGACCGGACAAAGGGAACAGGGTTCACCGGTGATCCGCACGCTGCTCTACGGCGTGGCGGTCGCTCTTGTGCTGGCCATTATCGCGGTTCAGAGCTATCTCAACATCACGGACGTCAGGGAGCAGGAGCGGGCCGAACAGACGCTCCGGAGCCTCAGGGACATCCGGATTGCCCTCGAAAAATACTACCGCCAGACAGGAACCTATCCCGACCTCGCCAAAGAAGGCGCCGCCAGCGACCTGAAAATCCTCGATTTCGTCGACAATAACGGGCATTTGGTCTCTTTTGCGGAAATGTTCGGAAAACCGCAATTGCCGGAGACTCCGGGCAATAATAAAATCAAGGGGAGCAACGCCGTTCACAACGTGACGGATTTCAAAAACGCCTCCATGAGCGGCGGCTGGAACTACAATTATCCGGAAAAAACAGGGGAAATTCACGCCAATTTGCCCCATGACGTCTATTCGGAATCCATCGAATGGGAAGAATACTAGGAGGAACCATGTACGACATCATTGCCGCGGGCGGCGGACAGGCGGGCATATTCGCGGCCTATGAAGCCCTGACGCTCAAGCCCGGCGCGAAAATCCTCGTGCTCGACAAAGGAAAAATGCTGAATGCCCGGATCTGCCCCAAGGAAAAGACCGGCGTATGCGTCAATTGCCCGGTTTGCGCGATTATCCACGGCGTATCGGGGGCCGGGGCGTTTTCCGATTCCAAGTTCAATATGGATTACCGGGTCGGCGGCGACGTGCATACCGTGACCGGAAAGGCCCTTGTCAATGAGACGATAAACTACGCGGTAGGCATTTACCGCCGCTTTGGCTTTGCCGGGGAAGCGGTGGGCGTCCGCTACAACGACATCATGTATGAAATCAAACGCAAATGTATCGAGAATGGCGTGCAGCTGGTGGATACGCCGACGATGCACCTGGGGACCGACGGTTCCCGTCAACTCTACGCGAAAATGATCGACTTTCTCCTGGAAAACGGAGTGGAGTTCCGTACGGACTGCGAACTCACGGACCTGATCATCGAAGACCGCCATGTCCGGGGCGTTGTGGCGACCCGCGGCGGCGTGAGCGAAGCCTACCGGAGCGACAGAGTTCTCCTGGCTCTGGGCCGGAGCGGGGCCAAAAAGGTTATGGAGCTCTGCGGCAAATACGATATTCCCTACGAAACGGGGGCCGTGGACATCGGCGTCAGGGCCGAAATCCCCGATATCGTCATGAAGGAGATCAACGAGAACTTTTACGAAGCGAAAATGATCTATTACTCCCGCAATTACAAGGACAAGATGCGGACGTTCTGCAGCAACCCGGGCGGTTTCATCGCGGCGGAAAAATATGAAGACGACGTGATTCTCGCCAACGGGCACGCTTTTCGGGACAGAAAATCCGAAAATACCAATCTCGCGCTGCTGTGCACCAAGACATTCACGGAACCCTTCAAACAGCCCTTTGAGTACGCCACGGCCATTGCCCGCATGGCCTCCATGCTGACCGGAGGAAAGCTCCTGGTGCAATCTTACGCCGATCTCAAGAGCGGGCGGCGTTCTACCGACGAGAAACTGGCTCGCCTGAATATCGTTCCGACCACGACGGACTATGTGGCCGGGGACATCGCGCTCGCGTGCCCCAAGCGCATTCTCGACAACATCATCGAGTTTATCGAGGTGCACGACAAAATCACCCCGGGCTTTGCCTCGGGGGACTTGCTGCTCTATTTCCCCGAGATCAAGTTCCGCTCGACCCGGGTCGGCGTCAAGGCCCATATGGAAACCGGCGTCTCCGGTCTCTACGCGGCCGGAGACAGCTCGGGCTACGGGTCCGGACTCAATATCGCGGCCGTCATGGGGATCCTGGCCGCGCGGGCCATGACGGAAAACACCGGATTATGCCCGCGCAAAATATAAGGCGGGGAGAAATTTTCCGAAAAAAATTAAAAAAAATCTTTGCAGAATGATATTTTTGTGTTATAATATTCTACGTGAGTTTGAAGGTACAAAAAACGCATTTGCGTCATTAGCTCAGCTGGTAGAGCATCTGACTCTTAATCAGGTGGTCACAGGTTCGAATCCTGTATGACGCACCAAAGTGGTCGCTTAGCTCAGTTGGGAGAGCGTCTGCCTTACAAGCAGAGGGTCATAGGTTCGAGTCCTATAGCGACCACCACTCAGTATCTTACCGGTTGATTTGGATAGCAAAAAAATAATGGGGGTGTAGCTCAGTTTGGTGAGAGCGCTTGCCTGTCACGCAAGAGGTCGCGAGTTCGAGCCTCGTCACTCCCGCCATTAAACGCCGTTCTAGCTCATGCGGTAGAGCAACTGATTTGTAATCAGTAGGTGGTTGGTTCGAGTCCGACGAGCGGCACCAGAGCAATTAACCAAAAGCAAAGTTCGAAATATACGCCTGAGTGGTGAAATGGTATACACGCTAGTTTCAGGTACTAGTGCCGATTGCGGCATAAGAGTTCGAGTCTCTTCTCAGGCACCAAAATGATCATGAAAGCCCGGCGTTTCCGTCGGGATTTTTATTTTCCCCGCCCTTTTCCGAAAGATTTTTTGACAAAGCTTTCGGATCTGCATTATAATATAGGTAGGGCAGTTGGAGTGAAATACCGACTTTTGCACAAAACCGCGGCGTATAATCTTGCTTGACATATATTGTGAAACCCTGAAAATTGGAGGAAACATGGATTATCTGGAAAAAAAGCGAAAAGACGACCTCATCGTGAATCCGACGCCGAGATGCGCCTGTATACTGGTCCTCGACACATCGGGCTCCATGGCGGGAGACCCCATCGAGGAGTTGAACAACGGGCTCATGAACTTTCTGTCGGAGGTCCGGGAGGACGAATTGGCCCAATACTCGGTGGAATTGGGCATTGTCGCCGCAGGCGGCGGCGTGCGGGAGGCGCTTCCCCTGACGCCGATCCACTTGATCGAGGCCGTGAATTATTTTGAGGCCGGCGGCGATACGCCCCTGGGCGAAGCGGTGGAAACGGCCCTCAACATGCTTGAACGCCGGAAGACCGAATACAAACGCACAGGGGTTCCCTATTACCAGCCCTGGCTTGTGCTGATCAGCGACGGCGAGCCCAACGACAACTGGGAGGAGACCGCCGCCCGGGCCCGGAACATGTCGGCCGCCCGTAAGCTCGTTTCGCTCCCCGTCGGAGTCAGTTCGGCTGACCTTGACGTATTGTCCCGCTTTTCGAGCAGACCCGCCAAAAGATTGTCGGGACTCAAATTCCGGGAATTCTTTGAATGGCTCTCGGCCAGCATGGCCCGGGTGTCCAGCTCCGCCTCGACGACGGCCCAGATCAATCTGCCGCCCACGGACGGTTGGGACAGCATATGAGACCGACGCTCTCCCAGACCATCGCCCGGATGGTCAATCCCTTTTTCATCGGAAAGACCGCGAGAAAAGAACGGAAGCCCGCGGCTGCTTATCCCGCCGGATTCAAGCGCGTCACCGAGGTCTTTGACCGGCTCGGGCAGCCGAAGATCCTCGGAGACCCCATCGCGAAGCCGGGCGGGGAAGGCTGCGTCTATTTCCTGAAAGACAAGCCCGATATTCTCGTCAAGATTTACCATCCGCGCAAATTGGAAGGGCATAGGGCCGAATACCGGGAAAAAATCGAGGCCATGATCGGAATCAAGGACGAATTCCGGGATTTTCCGGTATGCTGGCCGCTGCTTTCCGTGTTTGACCAGGAAAAAAACTGGATTGGCTACGCCATGCAGCGAGGAATAGGCGCGCCCATGCGCTATCTGGCCCACGCGGTCGCTTACCGCAAGCATTTTCCCTATTTGGACAGGACGCTGCTTCTGGAATATCTCGTGAGCTTCGTCCGAAACATCCTTTTTTTGCAGGAAAAAGGAGTTTTTATCGGCGATTACAATATGCTGAATTTTCTCTGCGACACCCGAAGCGACAAGGTGACCATGATCGATTGCGACAGCTATCAGATCGAAATCGAAGGAAAACGCTACCCCTGCCCCGTGGGGAGTCCTGATCTGACCCCGGTTGAGCACCACGACAAGGATTTTAGGACGGTGGCGCACACGAAGCAGAGCGAGGCCTTTTCCCTGGCGATCATTATCTTTGAGTGCCTGATGCTGGGCAGGCATCCCTACGACGTCGTGGGCGGAGACGATCCCGTCACGAATCTGCGCAGGGCCAATTTTCCCTACAAGCGCGGCAATACAGGGGTCCCCAAAGGCCCGTGGCGGAACATCTGGACCCATATGCCGCTCAGGATCCGCAAACTGTTTATCGAGACGTTTACGGAAGGCGTCAATGATCCGGAAAAAAGAGTCTCCGCCGAGACCTGGCTCGCCGAGCTCAAGATCTACCACGCCGATATGCGGGCCGGAAAATACGACAAAAACATCAACCCGTTGAAAAAGCTTGTAAAAGTGACGCCGAAGGCGGAACCGAAAGGCATTGAAGAGGACGAAACGGAAAATTACGTGGATTGAGGGGGAACGATGTCAGGTATGGAAAAATTGCTGGCGCGGATCACGCGCCTTGAAAAAAGATTGGGCCTGAAGGCCGACGGCGGCCGAAAAAAAGCGGCAAAAGCGGAGGCGGACGGCGAAGAAAAGCGCCTGCGGCTCGCCGAAAAAAAGCTGGACGCGATCCTGAAGGCCCTCGCGACCACAAGCGGCCCGCGCAAAACCGCAAAACCTGCTCAAAACGCGCCGGATACAAACTGGAAGACCGTGGGGGAATCGGCGGTGGGCCTTGCTCACAGGCGCGGGGTTACGCCGGTCCCCTGTCAGGACGCTCACGCGGTCATCCACAAAAAGAGACTGATTATGGCCGTTTGCGACGGGGCCGGGAGCGCCGCTCTTTCAGAGATCGGCGCGAAAACGGTCAGCGCCGCCGCCGTGCGTTTTCTGAGTTCCCTGGAGCCTCTTGCGTCGGTTTTATTGGACCTCGGGGTAAAAACGCTTCCCGAAGCTCTGCTGGCGGAGACGCTCTACCGGCACGCCGTCGGACAGATCCGGGATCTGGCTGCGGAACTGAAACGCCCGGGGACCGATTTCAAGACAACGCTTCTTCTGTTTGCCACCGGAACTCGCTACGGTTTTTGGTTCCGGGTCGGGGACGGCGAGATCGTCGGCGAGAGAAAAGGCAGGCTTTTCCGGATCGGCGCGCCCGTCAAGGGGGAATATTCCAACGAGACGGTCTTTGTCGATGAAAAATATGATTTTTCCAAGGCGCGCTATGGCCTTATTCAGACGGAAGATCTGAGCGGTATTGCGCTCATGACGGACGGCGCGGCGGAACGCCTTGTTTCCTATGACGGCAAGCGGATCGCCGGGCGTCTTTCGACGTACTTTGCCGAATTAAAAAAAGACAGGCTCCCGAGGGAAGACCTGTACAAATTTTTTACGGATCTCGAAATTTGGACCGGCTCGACCCAGGACGACAAGACGCTCGTCTTGGGCGCGAGGGCGTGAGTTTTCCGGAGTTAAGCCTTCCGGTAGTAGATCACGGCCTGTTTTGACAGCATTTTCAGAAAAGGGGCCTTGACGAAGGCAAATTTCTGTTTTTTTTCAAGATAAAGCAGAAAGTCGTCAAAGGCTTTTTTATTTTCCGAAATATGGTTGTCGTAGATGTTGATCTTTTTTTTGGGGAAATTGATCTCCGCACGGACGTCGTTTCTGACGGAATCCCGGGCCATGGTCAGGATGCGGGTCATTTCCGCGATGGGTTCCTTCAGCTTCAGTTTATCGCCGAAATAGACGGCCAGGGTCTCGTTGTTGAGGACTTCGATGCGGACGTCCTTCTGGTAGGCGTTTCGCAGCGTCAGCAGACCCGTCAGAATCAGGGCGAAGGCGCAGACGAGGGGAATAAAGGGTTTCTCAAACTTGTCCTTGGCCATGATCATGATCGCGACGTATACGGACGTCGACAGCACAAAGCTCACGAGGAACCAGTGCGTCAGGGAGACCGTCATCATTTTCGGGAGAATGTAGGTTTTTTTTGTCATGGAGGTATCGTTTTCCTTTCGTTTTTCGTATTTTTGCTTCTTTTATAAGATAGCAGAAAACGGGGAAAAAGTAAATAGGGAATTTTCAGTTCTTTTCTTCCGCTTTTCTGTAGTGCATTCGTCTTTCCGCCAGGGCAAAATTCATAAAATACTGTTCCAGCCCGTTTGCCTCTTCTTCGGAAAAATTGTTCAGCAAAATCTCCAAAAAATTCTCCCTGGCGCGCAGAATTTCTTTGAGGCGCAGGGATTTTTTTCCTGTCCAGGCTTCGGCGGTCGCGTCAAACAGGTCGAGCGCTCGGATCATAGCCGCTTCCTCTCTCGCTTTGTCCCCCTTGCGTTTCGCGTTGAAGGCGCGTTCGACTTCAGAGCCGATATTCCCCATTTGGAAAAAAATGGATCTTTCGCGCCAGCGCTCACGGTCGAT